>QKIM01000015.1 GCA_003249585.1 Deltaproteobacteria bacterium | reverse complement strand
CTTTGGAGGAGATTCTGCAGGCTACGACAACAACGCAGGATCATCTACTGGCTGGCTCACCACCAAGGCCCCCGTGGAGCCGGGCTCCATCATCGAGATCATCTTCTCCATCCACGACGAGGGGGACGATGTGTGGGACAGCGCCGTGGTCATCGACAACTTCCGCTGGATCACGGTCCCCATCGAAGGCCCCATCACCGTGGAATAACGGGCTTCTCTATTTTCTCCAGCCTGAGCTCGTAGTGTTTCAGGGGGTTGAACTGGGTGTCGGTCTTGTCCTTCACCACGATGAGATACTTGCGTCCAGGGTGGATGGAGGTGCGGATCTTGCGAAGGCCGCTGTAGACGCCCCGTTGGTCCTCACGGACCACGTTGCCATAGGAGTCCTTGAGGATGACCACGGGGTTGATCCCATAGCCTCCGGTCAACTGTACGGAGATGCGGGGAGGGTCCTGGAGGGTGCCCGGGATGGAGAAGTGGTAGTAGTCCACGTCGCCCTTGACGGAGATGTAGCCCGAAATCGGCATCCCGGGGTGGATCACGTTGGCTCTGCCCGGCTGGTTGTTGGGCTCCTGCTCGTCCCCGGGTCGCGCAGGTCTGGTGGACCACTTGAATTCGTAGGTGTTCTCGGTGCTGACAGGTCCCTTTGACGCGATGGAGAGCAGGTATTCTCCCTTTTTCATGTACTGGTGAGCGAAGGAGAGCACCTCCCCCTCGCGGGTGGCGGTCAGGCAGGTTTTGGGTCGGGTGAACAGGCACAGCGTCAGTTTGCCCCGGGCGAAGGGGGTGAGGACCAGATCGGACAGCACGTTGTCGGTGACCTTGATGCGCAGGAAGTCCTTGTCGAGGGGATGGGAGAGGTACCCCTCGATGGTCCCCGCGGAGCCCGAGATGGTGTTGGCCAGGGAAGCGGAGTCGTTGGGCTCGTCTTCCATCTGGGCGCTCTCGGGCTCGATGGAGAGCTTGAGCCTGTACTTGTCCTTGAGGCTGTAGTGCCCCTTGTCGGGACTGATGAGAATGTACTGTGTCGTCGGCCCGGGCCGCAGCCGCCGTACCACGAGGGTCGTGTTCTTGGCGATGGAGGTTTTCCAGAATGGTCCCTTGGCCTTCTCTTCCCACAGGGCGATGTTGGAGGGCGTGTCCTTGGGGGGTGAGAAGTCGATGCGCAGGTGGCTCGTCCCATGGGGGATCCGGAAGAGATCGTAGTCCGACTTGGAACTGAGGTAGCCCGAGAACACCTGTCCGATGGGGATCTCGTTGGCCTCGTGGCGCCGATCGTTGGGCTCGACCTCTTCTCCGGGAGAGGGCTCCGAGAGCTTCCAGCGCAGGATGTAGGGCCGCTTGTAGTTGGAGAGGAAGTCGCTCCCCACCCAGCGCTGCCCGAGCTTGAAGTAGTACCGCCCGGGGGCCAGGGTCAGGTTGACGATGATCTCCTCCTGGCCGGGGCCGTTGGCGTCCTGGGTCACCACCCGCTCCAGGGTCTTGCGGTGCACCGCCAGGAAGAGGTCGATGTCCGGCACCCCCGAGAGGCTGGCCCAGAGGATCTTCTTGCCGGGTCCGGGGACGTCGAAATGGAAGATGTCCCGATCGGGCTGAAGCCCCTGGGTGTACTTGCGGGCCTTGTTGATGAAACCGCGGGCGCCGACCCCGGGAGGCAGGAGCTGGGCCCAGTTGGGGTAGTCGTTGGGTTCCTTCTCATCGATGACGGGCTCGTCGAAGGTCTTCTCCGGGGGATCGTCATCCTTCCCCACCAGGTGGACCGGCTCGTAGGCGCTCTTGGTCTTCTTTTTTCTGGTTTTTTCCCTCGGAGCCTCCTTGCAGGCGGCGAGGAGGGTGAGCACGCAAAGGAGCCGGAGCGCGAGGGACATGGGGAGGGAGCTACCGCCCGAGGATGGCGATGAGCTTGTCGGTCACGTCCAGGGAGGGCTTGGCGTAGAGGAGGAGGGTGGGGTTCTTGGGATCGTGGGCCATGATGAAGGCGTAGCCGCCCGAGGTCGCGACCTGCCTGGCGGCGGCCTTGAGTTTGTTGGAGAAGGGCTCCGCGACCTTCTGGAATTCACCGGCGAGATCCTGCTGCAGTTTGCCTAGACGTCCCTGGAGCTTGCGCACTTTGGTCATCCAGGCGTCGTATTTGGCCTTGAGCGCCTCCATGCGCTTCTTTCTCGCCTTGGCGTTGAGCACGCTCATGTTGGCCTGGAAGGATTTCCATTCTTTCTCGATGTCATCCTTCTCCTTGGCCAGGGGAGCCTCAAGCTGCTTGCGTTTTTGGGCGAACCGCTTCTGGAGGGCCTGCTGTTTGGCCATCACGGCCTTGCCGGGCCTGGAGCCCTGGAGCACCTTGGTCGGGTTGAACCAGGCGATGGACTGGGCGCTGCTCACGGAGGCGAAGCCAGAGATAAGGAAGAACACGGAAAGGAAAAAGGCTGATTTCATGAAAACTCTCCTAGGGTGTCAGGTCCACTGCTACGTTAACGTCCGGCATCGCCGGGATATTCCTCAGACTCCAGATGAGTCGGGACATTCAAACAAAGTGCCCCACTGTTAGCGGGGTCCGGGATGAAATTCAAGAAAATCCTTCTGGCGCCCTGTCAGGGTCCCTCCTCCAGGGCGATGACCACCTTCTCGGTGATGTCCACCCGCTCGGAGGTGTAGAGCACGACGCCGCGGAAGAAGGTGACCACCAGGTCCAGTCTGAGGTTCTTGCCGATGAGAGCGGCCGTCTCCTTCACCTTCTTGAGGATCTTCGCGGCGTACTCCTCGTTGATCTGCTCCACCTCACGCTGGAACTGCGCCTTGAGCTGGTAGCACATGCGACCCAGCCGCTGGCGCTCCCCGAGGAGGAGAGGCTCAGCCACAGGATCGGGTTTCTTTTTGAGGGCCTCGAGCTTGAGGGTGACCTCCTTGATGGGGGTGCCGCACCGCTTCTCCCACTGCTTCTCCCGCTCGGCCAGCGCCTCGCGGATGACCTTCTGATGCTTTCTCCCCCATACGGACTTGTCCATGAGCACCTTCATGTTCACCACCCCGATCTTTACGGGGCGCTCCCGGGTGCAGGCCGAACTGATGAGGAGAAGCACGACGAGAAGGCGCATCAGAAGGAGTTCCCGATGTTGAATTCGAAGACGATGGAGTCTTCTCCAGGCTGGGGATTGAAGGGGAGCCCCCACTCGAACCGCAGGATCCCGAGGAAGGTGTACCAGCGGATCCCGAAGCCCCAGGAGGTGCGCAGCTTGCTCAGGGAGTACCCCTCGTTGTCGTCGAAGGCGTTCCCTGCGTCGACGAAGAAGACACCCTTGACCATCATGGCCTTGAGCAGGTCGAACTCGATCTCCCAGTTGAAGATGAGGGTCTTGTCGCCACCCTTGCGGAAGGAGAAGAGCTGGGCCGAGGGATCGGGGCTGACGGGCACCTGGATGACCGGGCCGAGGGAATAGGGCCTGAAGCCGCGGACGGTGTTGATGCCGCCGATGAAGAACCGCTCGAAGATGGGGACTCCAGATTCCTCGGTGGAGGTGATGAGGCCCGCTTCAGCGTTGAACTTGCCCACGAAGGGACCGAAGAGGGGATAGTAGATGCGGGAGTACGCGCGGTACCGGTTGAAGATGTTCTGAGATCCGAACTCCGGACGGGCGACCTCGACGGAGGCGCCGGCAAGCCATCCCTTGGTGGGGAAGAGGCGGTTGTTCCGGCGGTCCCAGGAGATGGCGGCCTTCACCGAGGAGGTGATGCCGTCCTTGAAGAGGTTGGCCACGTAGGCCGTGGAGGGGATGGTCAGCCTCGAGCCGCTGCCCAGCAGTACGCCCTTGGAGGAGGTGTTGATGCTGACATCCTCGAGTTTGTAGGTGAGGAAGATGCGCCAGAAGGGCGTGAGGTTGTAGCCCCAGGTGAGGCTGCCGCCGTAGGTCTCACGGTTGAAGCTCTCGAAGGCGTACATGGAGTTGTACAGCGAGAAGGCGAAATACCATTTGGTATCCAGGAAGTTGGGTTCGATAAAGCGCAGAGTGAAGAACTGCCTCAGGGAGGACATGGCGCCCTGGAGCACGAGGGTCTGCCCGCGGCCCAGGAAGTTCTGCTGGGTGACCTGGGCCTGGAGCAGGAAGTTCTCGACCGTGGAGAACCCGAACCCCACGTTGAAGGTCCCCGTGGAGCGCTCCACCACGATGATCTTGAGGATGATCTGGTCGTCCCGGGTGCCCTTCTCCTGCTTGATCTTCACGCTGGTGTAGTAGCCCAGGCGGTTGATCCTCGCCTTGGACACGTTGATCCGGGTGACGGAGTAGAGGTCACCCTCGCTGATGATCATCTCGCGCCTGAGGACCTTGTCCCGGGTCTTGTGGTTCCCCGAGATCTCGATGCGCTCGATGTAGACCTTTTTATTGGGCTTGATGCGGAAGTCCACCGCGACGCTGAGATTCTTCTCGTCGATGGGGGAGAGGGGGATCACGTTGGCGTAGGCGTACCCCATGTCCTTGTAGTAGGTGGTGAGGCGCTTGAGATCCGTCGCCAGGCGGGTGCGGTTGAACCAGGCGCCGGCCTTGGACTTGACGAGACCGTAGTGCTTCTTGATCAGGTCAGCCTTGGCCTTCTTGTCGCCGGCGGCGATCTTCTTCTGGACGTCATCGGGGCCCAGGAGTGTGCCGCTGACCTTGATGGAGCTGATCTTGTACCGCTTGCCCTCGTCGATGGGGATGTGGATGTAGACCTTGTTCTGGGCCGAGGAGAACTCGATCTCCGCCGGGCCGACCTTGGCCTTGACGAACCCGTGGTCCAGATAGAGGGACCGGATCTTGAGGATGTCGATCTTGAGGTCCGACTCCTTGAAGACGCCGTTGGTCTCGCTGAGGAAGGCGAAGACGCCGGGCTTGCGCGTGGCCATGAAGCTGCGCATCTTGCCCGAGGAGAAGTGACGGTTGCCCGAGAAGGAGATTCCACCGACCTTCACCCGGGGGCCTTCCTTGACGTAATAGTGCACCTCGACCTGGTTCTTCTTGAGGTGCTTGAGCTTCATGGTGACCTTGGCCAGATAGAAGCCGTCCTCCTGATAGCGCTGGGTGATCTTGACGGCGTTGTCCTTGGCCGCCGCCTCGTTGAGGATGGCGCTGGGCTTGATGGTGACCACCTTGTTGATGGTCTCGAGGTCCAGCTTCTTGTTGCCGTGGACGACGATGGACTTGATGGACGGTTTCTCGGTGACGTGGATGGTGAGGATGATGCCACCGTCAACGTCTTCGTATGTTATTTGGATGTCACTGTATTTATTGAGTTTCCAGAGAGTGCGAATGTCCTGTCCCAGCTGGGTCGGGCTGAGGTAGCTGTTGGCTTTGGTGCCTATGGCGTTGAGGATGGCGACGGCTTCAGAGAGGCGGTTTCCCTTGACGAGGATCTTGAGGACCTTGGGGCGCCACTTGCCGTCCTTGGGGAGATCATCGATGATCTTCGCGTGGGCCGCGCCGGGGACGACGGCCACGAGGGCGCACAGCACCACCCAGAGGAGACTATGCCGAAACCGGCTGAGATTCAGTACTTTCATCACCAGTGATAACTCCGTCGGCCATGGTGACCTTCCGGGGGAAGAGTGTGGCCATTTCGTTGTTGTGGGTGACCACCAGCATGGTCATTCCCAGCTCCCGGTTGAGGTCGAGGAGCAGGTCATTGATCCTCGATCCGGTGTTGGAGTCGAGGTTGCCCGTGGGCTCGTCGGCCAAAAGGAGCGAGGGCCCCATGACCACGGCCCGCGCGATGGCCACCCGCTGCTGTTCGCCGCCGGACAGTTGGCCGGGACGGTGTGACAGGCGGTGGGTGAGGCCCACGATATCCAGTGCTTTTTCGGCCTTCGCCTGGGCCTTGCTTTTGGAGAGCCGGCGAATGAGGCCTGGGATCATGACGTTCTCCAGGGCGGTGAAGGCGGGCAGGAGGTGGTGGAACTGGAACACGAAGCCGATCTCCATGGACCGGTAGCGGGCCAGCTCGCTCGAGCCGTAGCGGGTGATGTCCTCGCCCTTGAAGATGATCGTTCCCGAGGTGGGGGAGTCGAGCCCGCCCAGCAGGTGCAAAAGGGTGGACTTGCCAGCTCCCGAGGCTCCAACGACGGCGAGCATCTCGCCGCTCATGATGGTGAGGTCCATGGACTTCAGGATCTCCAGGGTCTTTCCTCCGTGGTCGAAATTCTTCACCAGGTTTTCCACGTGCAAGAGTTCCTGTGTCATCTGATTTCCATCGTCGCGCCCCAGGGGCAACCATCCCGCAGGGTGAAATATTCCAGGGGTCCGAGACTTCCCGGGGTGGACCAAAGCGCCCCGTGATACCATCCGGGGAGACTACGGTAAACCACAAGGTTCCCCTTCTGTCAATATGAACCCTAGAATATTCGGAGCCTTTAGGCCCTCTCCCGGGGGTCCGGTCCAGGGGGACGGCAGGTGATCGAGAGGGGGAGATCCCCGAGTGTGAAGGTGGTGTCCGCAGAGAGTCTTCGGGGCCCGGTGAGGAGATCTCCCTCCACAAGGGTCGTTCCTCCCCGGGGCACGAGAGAGGCGACCCCTCCCGTGAGGACGAGAGAGGCATGGCGCCGGCTCACGGTCTGACGCCCCAGACGCAGATGACATTCTTCGCCGCGTCCCATGAGCAGCTCTCCGAAGTGGGGCATGAGCAGGGCGCCGGGGTGTTCCCCGTCCCAGGTGACGAGGGATCTTGTGCGGTGCAGGGCCAAGAGATCCGTCGCACGTTCCCTGGGGAGATCTGCCGGCTCCCAGCGCACGCCCAGGAGGTGACGGCCTATGGTGAGCGTGAAGTCTCGAGGCAGGGTGACCGCGACGCTGGTCTGAAGGTGCTTCCCGTCCATGGTCACGAGGGGCGCCTCTCCCAGGCGTTCTCCCAGGAGCTCGTCGGTGATGGCGTACAGATGGGCCCAAGGCTCGGGCTTCTCGGCGAAGGGGAAGACGAGACTGCACTGCGGCGCGCCGCCCAGGAAGATCTCCTGTCCGTAGAGGGTCCACCCCGGGGGATTGGGCGCGGGAGGTGTGAGGAGGGTGATGACGAAACGGATCATGGACGGTTTTTGAGGGCCGGTCCCGTGAAGCCTCCCGAGGCTTCGGTCTCCACGACCAGCGTGCCCCGAGGGGTGATCACGGCGTGTTCGGCGGACTCGGTGACGGTGGTGCCCGGCCACACGATACAGTCCCGCAGGGAGACGCCCGGATCGATGGAGACGTGATCCCCCACGACGACCATGCCGCCGAAGGTGACCTTTTCCCCGGCGGTTACGTGGTGATCGAGGAGCGTGAAAGTTCCCGGTTCGACGGTGATCTGCGGGGGCAGGGTCCCGGACGGGATGGGGGCGGGCAGGCGGCCCAGGAGGTCCCGGGTGAAGAGGTTCCGGTTTCCCTCGAGGTAGCGTGCGGGTGTGGAGTGTTCCCACCAGTAGTCGTCGGCGCCCATGACGAAGCCCCCCAGGGGTCGTCCGGCGGCGAAGAGGGGCTTCCATCCCTGCCGCACCATGCAGGAGGGTCCCTCGGGGAGGGTGTCGATGAAGGCAGGCTCCACGACGGAGATCCCCGTGAACATGGTGGGGGCCGCGGGGACCTCTTCGCCCCGGGCGTTTTTGCCCAGGATGGACGCGAGGCGTCCGTCTGAGGAGGCACCGATGGACCCCCATCGGCCTGCATCGGGATCGGGCTTCAGGACCATGGTGCCCAGGGCGCCGAGGGCGCGGTGGAAGGCGATCACCTCACCGAGATCCACGGTGGTGACGATCTTTCCGTTGCAGATCACGGCGGGCTCGTCGCCGAGGAAATCCCGAATCTTCTTCACGCCTCCCCCGGTACCGAGGATGTCTCCCTCCTCGTGGGACCAGAAGAGCTCGACGCCGAAGGCGCTCCCGTCGCCGAGGTACTCGGTGAGGTGGTCACCCCGGTGATGGGTGTTGATGGCCACCTCGGTGATGCCCGCCCGCTTCAGGAGCTCCAGGGCGTGGACGATGAGGGGGACGTTCCCCACGGGCAGCATGGGTTTGGGTCGCTGCTCACTGAGGATCCCAAGACGGGTGCCGTAACCGGCGGCGAGAATCATTGCGCGCATTTACATCTCCCATTTGATGTGGAGCATGAGCCAGATGGAGGCGACGATGATGAACCCGACGATGACCGCGACGATGAACCCGAAGGCGATGGCCTGCCGCCGGGAGTCCACCTCGTCGGACTGGCTCGAGAGGTCTTTGAAGAAGTTCTCCTCCACGCCCTCCTGATCGAGCATGCTGGAGATAGTGTTGATGGAGGCCTGCCGCCGCCGGATGAACAGGAAGACGGCGATGAAGATCACGGCTATGAGCCCGACGCCCGAGAGCGCCATGAGCATGAAGACGGCGATCTGGCCGTTGCGCTTGATGCGGTTGAGGGAGGACTCCCGCTTGTGCTTGGTGTTGAGCAGCAGCTCGTTAGCGTAGTGGTACTTGTCCAGGAACCCGGCGAGGAAGTGCAGATCGGCCTTTACCTTGTAGCCCGTCTTCCAGGCGAGCCCGTGTTTGCGCAGGTAGTCGACATAGCTCTTGGTGTGCTTGTCGAGCCCCTTTACCCTGGTTACCATCCCCAGGGCCTCGTCCATGATTTTGGGATCGTTGAAATGGGGGTGCACCCACAGGGAGGTGTTGGCCGTGGCGTTGACCAGGGGGAGATAGGAGAGACCGTACTGGAGTTTGTAGTATCCCTTGAGGCCGTGGGTGTCGATGATGGTGCTGCCGAAATAGTTCTCCAGCCCGACGAACTGTGACCGCACCCAGCTCGTGTTGCTGTAGGTGGAGAGATAGAGGGGACCCTTGCCCAGCCCTTTCACCTTGAGTTCAAAGCGCTGGTCAGGGGGGAGGATCCTGGGCAGAAAACCGATGAAGGCGTCGTCCTCGATGCTCCCCACGTCAAACTCGGTGGTCCGCTCCACGGACCAGTGGCCGTTGTCCTTGAGGTGCTGGTACTTGATCTTGAAGGAGACGCCGTGGGACATGGGGTACAGGGACATGGAGTCCAGACCGAGGCTGTCCGTGGAGAGCTCGAAGGGGAGCTCTTCGCCGTCTTTGTACTCCACCATGCACTTCTCCCGCTCCCGGGCGGCCATGAAGGGGAGGCAGTCCGCGTTCTCGGGGAGGCGCACGATCCCCGTGGCGATGGTCAACTTGGCCTTGACACGGACGGGTTTCCCTTCGGCGGTCTGGGCCTTGAGGAAGAGAATGTCCCGGCTGCGCTTCTTGAAGCCGCGGGCGTTGGTGGGGTGCAGCGAGACGATGACGCCGTCGGGGTCCGCGGTGCCCGAGGAGGAGATCATGGTCTCGTAGTTGGACCCCTCCTGGCCGGCCTCGTCTTCATAGAGCTCCTTGAGGTCGCGGCCGGTGGCGTCCAGGGTCACCGGGATCTTCCACGATTCGTCTCCCATGTCCGAGGAGAACTCGAAGCGTACCTTGTAGGTGCCCTTCGCGATGGGGGGGTAGGTGACGGGGACGTCCATGGCCAGCATCTTCGGCCACATGGAGGTGGTCTTTCCGATGAGGAAGTCGTTCTCGCCGTGCTCGAGGTACACCCTGACCGACATGGTCTTGACGGGTTTGGAGAGCTTGCCCTTTCTGGCCATGACGCGGAACACGCCGGGAGCGCCGGGGACGGACCTCGGTATACCGTAGACGCGGATCCATCCGCTGATGTTGGCGCGGGAGATGAAGACGCCCACACTCATGATGAAGGTGGCCACGACGGGGAGGGCGATGAAGAGGACCTTTTTCAGGGTGATCCTCCGGAAATCTGGGACGGGCTGCGGTTCGGGGGTGCCGGTCACTTGGATGCTCCTCGCTGGGTCAGGATGCAGGTGACGAAGTCACCACAGGTTTTGTGTCTGAGACAGCGGCCGATCTTACCGGCGTCCCCCACCTTTCCTCCCCTGTTTCGGCAGGCTGGAGCGAGTTTTTCCGTGAGGAGTTCATTGTACCGCTTTGGATTCCAGGGTCTGTCGGGTGCGAGACGGGACCGGAATTCCGGCCCGCAGTCAGTGAGTCGCCCGGTGAATTCGGCGCAGTCGATTTTTTGGGAGCAGGAGAGAAGGAGCAGCGGCAACGCCCACAGGATGCGGACCATGGTCTATTTGAAGACCTCTTTGAGGCAGGCGTGGACGTCGGAGCAGGAGGCCTGGGAGAGACAGGTGTTGACCTTCTTGGCCCGGCGCTCGCGTCCGCCGATGGACTCACACACGTCGAAATAGTGTTTGTCTATCAGTTTCGTGTATCTGGCCGCGACGTCGTTGGCGTCTTTCTTGAACCGCGGATCCTTTAGGTCGCGTCCGGCCTTGTTGAGGGCCACATAATTGTCGTGCATGCAGGTCGTGAGCCTCGACTGCATCTTCTTGCAGTCGACCTTCTCCTTGCAGGCGGGGAGGAGGCTCAGGGCAGCCATCGCGCCGAGAAGTACGAGAGGAAATCGTCCCATGGTCACCGATCCTTTCGGGGAAAATCTATCACCAGGCGGGGGGAGTTTCAACAGAAAAGGCGAAAAGCCCACTTGGGGAATCCGTGGATTTCCAACGGGATGTGCCTGTCGACGCCGGGGAGTGCGTGGACTTTTACCTTTGGGGTATTGTAACTCGGCACCGATATATTATAGTAAGTTGCTTGATTGTCCCCCGGATTCCGGGATCCACCGCCCTCATTTTGTTCGCGGATCCTTCCCGGACAAGGAGTTGCACCTTCATGAACTATGTACTCGACACCAACGTCCTCCTCCATGACCCCGACGCCATCTTTGCGTTTCGCGCCAACGACGTCTACATACCCATCTATGTCTTCGACGAGCTCGACAAGTTCAAGAAGGAGCTCAGCCAGCGCGGGAAGAGCGCCAGGGAGGTCATCCGGAAGATCGAGGCCCTGAGACAGACCGGGTCGCTCTTCGAGGGGGTCTCCCTTGGGGAGGGCAAGGGGCGGCTCCACGTGAAGTATGCCAGGACTGAAACCCTCGAAGTCCCCTTTGAGGCGGAGCAGCGCCTTCTCGATAACGCTATCCTGGCGACAGCCAAGCACATCGCCGAGATTAGCCAGATCGAGACCCGCTTCGTCACCATGGACGTGAACCTGCGCCTTCGGGCCGACGCCATGGGGATCAAGGTCGAGGACTACAAGGGGGAGGATCCCAAGAAGATCGAGGAGCTCTACACGGGGATCATGGAGATCACCGTC
>QKIM01000056.1 GCA_003249585.1 Deltaproteobacteria bacterium | reverse complement strand
CCTCGTCAAAGGCGGCCGAAGTTCCCCACAACCTGAAGGCGATGTACCAGGGCGCTGTGGCCTACTACAAGGATCCCAAGCGGCACTTTGACAATGCCACCCACGAGCCCACCGATCCCAAGTTCCCCGCTTCCTCCCTGCTCACGCCTCCCAACACCTGCTGCAACGCCTCCGGCAAGTCCACGAAGTGCGTCCCCAGCACCACCAGTACGGCTTCCACCGCCTACTCCCCCACCCTGTGGGACACCCCCGAGTGGGTCAACATCTCCTTCAAGATGCAGGACCGCCACCTCTATCAGTACGAGTACCAGTACAAATCCGACAGCGAGTTCCACGCTGTCGCCTGGGGTGACCTCGACTGCGACGGCACCAAGTCCAAGTTCTTCCGCGTCGGCAAAGCCGAGGGCAACGATGTGGTCGGCACCGACGTCCTGGCCGAGAATCCCGGTGAGTAGTCCAGTACTCCCCGCCTCAGTTCTAGCCTTTCCATCCCTTTGAAAATTGCGTATAACAGGGACATGAAATCGCGCCCCCTCCTCATCGAGGCGCTCCTGACGGTGCTCATCCTCGGCGGAGCGATCCTCCTCGGTCTCACGCTCTTCAACCGATACCGCACCCTCGCGCGCCGTGCCGAGGTCCCTCAGAACCTCAAGATGATCGTCGAGGGGGCCGTCACCTTCAGCGACCGGGCCGCGCTCAGACGGAAAGCCGGGCACACGGCCGCGTGGTTTCCCGAGAGCTCCGCCGTCACCCCCTCCATCCGCTGCTGCAACGAGGGGCGCTCCACACCGTGCGTCCCCTCTGGCCGCACCGCCACAGGCTACTCCCACCGGGAGTGGCGCTCGGACACCTGGAAGGCGCTGCACTTCGAGCTCAAGGATCCCCACCTGTTCCGGTACGAGTTCGTCAAGCGCCCACAGGGGGAAAAACCGGGGTTCTTCGCCCAGGCGTACGGAGATCTCGACTGCGATGGACACGAGTCGCTCTACCGCCGTTCCGGCCACATCGAGGGCGATCATGTACGCCCCGGACTTGAGCTCGAGACCGTTCGGGATGAGTAGAGACATCGCCCGTCCGCCATGCGGTTTACAAAACCCAAAGAAGTGCTAAAAACTGTGAGAGTCGAAATATTCCTCTTTGACTGCAAGGATTGGTACCCCATGAAGCGCCCGCTCACCCTTCTCCTCCTCCTCTTCGCGGTTGCATGTCAGCCTTCAGACCCCGGAACCCCCGCTCAGGATCGTCCTGTGGACCTCAGCGAAAACGCCTATATCCTCTATGGGACGCCGGACACCTCCACAGCTCATCAGGCGGTGGTCTACATCGCCAAAGACGAAGGGGGCGGCTACATGAGCGCCTGCACGGGGACCGTCATCGCCAACAATGTTGTCCTCACGGCCGGCCACTGCATCGGAGATCCCGCGGACATGACCGTCTACTTCGGCAACTCCGATACCAGCTTCTGGGACATGCGGCAGGTGATCGACACCCAGGCGCATCCCAGCTATGTGGGCTCCGACACGGATCTGCGCAATGACATCGCCCTGATGCGCCTGGCCTCCAACGTCCCCTCTTCCATCACTCCCATCCCGCCTCTCCCGGCCTCCCTGGGCATGAGCGCCGCCGACGAGGACGTCACCGACCTGCAGTATGTCGGCTTCGGAAAGACGGAGACAGGCGACAGCGGGACGAAGCTCACCATCACCAGGCCCCCCGTCAAGGTGTGCCTCGGGACCAGCTATTGTCAGTTCAACCTCTCTGGCGTCGGGTACGTCGAGCTCCAGCCCAAGGCCATGGGGATCGCCATGGACTCCACCCTCGGGGGCATCTGCAGCGGCGACTCCGGCGGCCCCGCCTTCGTCACCCGCGGATCCACCCAGTATGTGGCCGGCGTCTCTTCGTGGGTCCTCCAGGACAACTACGGCAACTGTGCCTACATGGGCGCCTCCACCATCGTCAGCGAGTTCGCCACCTTCATCAACGACTACCTTGGCACCACCGCCGAGATCTGCACCAACGGCATCGATGACGACGAGGACGGCCTCGTGGATTGCAACGACAGCGACTGCGTCAACCACGTCGCCTGTCAGGAGCACGCCTGTGACGCCCCCACCGACATCTTCTGTGGAGACTCCATCACGGGCACCACGGCGGGCGCCGACAGCTACTACACCGACTACTCCGCCTGCTCCCCGGGAGCCCCCGAGGGTGGCGCCGAGATAGCCTACAGGGTCAACGCCCCCTCGGGCACCCAGGTCAGCGTGATCCTCACCCCCACGAGCAGCACCTCCAACCTCGACATGTTCCTCTCCACGGGCGGCTGTACGCCTGACCACTGCGTGGACTACAGCATCTTCCCCACGGGACAGACCGAGCAGATCGTCTTCAACGCCGGCACCTCGAGCTCCTACATATTGGTGGAGACCTACCAGAACGAGGGGAACTACACCCTGACCGTGAACTGTGACAGCGAGACCCCCATCGAGAACTGCACCAACGGCATCGACGATGATGGAGACTCCCGGGTGGACTGCGACGACAGCGACTGTGTCAACCACTCTGCCTGCGCCTCCACGGGTGTGGAGAACTGCACCAACGGCAAAGATGACGATGGCGACCACCTGGCGGACTGCCTTGACGCCGACTGCATCCACACCCCTGCCTGCACGGGCGCCGTGGAGAACTGCACCAACGGCATCGACGACGACGGCGACCTCATGGCAGACTGCGACGATCAGGACTGCGCATCGCTCTCCGCCTGCCAGCACACGGGCGAGATCTGCAACAACGGCGTCGATGACGACGGTGACGGCAAGGTCGACTGCTACGACACCGATTGCCTGTCGGCTTCCAACTGCCGTCCGCTCACCGAGATCTGCAACAACGGCATCGACGACGACGGCGACTTCCTCATCGACTGTGACGACGCCGACTGCCATTCCTTCGCCGACTGCCCCGCACCCCAGGGTGAGTCCTGCTTCAACTA
>QKIM01000569.1 GCA_003249585.1 Deltaproteobacteria bacterium | reverse complement strand
TACGGCATTTCAGGCCCGGCAACGTCCCCACGGTTATGCTGGAGCGGCTGGTGCGCGCGGGTATGGCGGCGCCGACGGCCCGCAACAGTCAGCCCTGGGCCTTCATGATCATCACCGGTCGTGCACGGCTCGACGCCATGGCGGCGAAGCTCCCCTACGCCAAGATGCTGCGGTCTGCCTCTGCGGCCATCGTCGTGGCGGGGGATCTGAAGCGGGCGCTCTCCGGGAAGAGCCGGGAATTCTGGGTCCAGGATGCCAGCGCCGCCACGGAGAACATCCTCCTCGCAGCAGAGGCCATGGGGCTCGGGGCTGTCTGGACGGGGGTCTATCCTGGTGAGGAGCGGGTCAAGATGGTCAGGGATCTGTTCTCCCTGCCGGCGCACATCGTCCCCCTGGCCGTCATCCCCGTGGGGTGGCCCGACGGGAGCGACAAACCAAAGCACAAGTACGACGCGGCCCGGGTCCACTGGGAGAAGTGGGGTGACAACAAGCATCCCTCGCTCATCTCCCCCCATGCACCAGATGAACTGTAGACGGCTCAGCCCAGCTGCTTTTCGATGATGAATCTGGTGAGGGCGGCGGCCTCGTCGTCGAGGACCTGCTTGGCGGACTTGTAGATGATCTTCTCGGCCACGAGGCCCAGGACCTTGACCTTCACATGGAGCTCACCGGAGATGGTGCGGGTCGTGGAATTCGCTCCGGCCTCGAAGGTGATGGAGCCGCGGTTGACGAAGATCTCCTTCACCTTGGGGTGGGTGGAGATGTTGTTGTAGTCGAGCCGCCGCTCGGCCCGGTGGTAGGTGGAGTGCTCGACGAACTCCATGGCCTTTGGGGGCACCTTCTTGAAGCCGATGCGCGTGATGATGGGTTTGGGGAGATACCGGATCCGGCGGACGACGGTGTCGCCCTCCTCCTTCACCTCCAGGACCTCCATCTCGTCCAGGGATCCCATTTCCTTTTGCAAAAAGGGCACGAGCTCAGGGTGGAGCATGGCCTTCTCGACGACCTCGACGGGATAGGAAAAGGTGTGCTTGATGGCGTAATCCATGGCTGATCAAATCTCCTTGTACAGTTTGCAGATGGCCGTGGCCAGGGCGTCCCGCTGGGGGAGCCGGGAGCTCTTCACCAGGGTGTGTGTCCAGGCGACGAGATGTTTCCTCGCGGGAGCCTGGAGCTTCCCCGCGACGGCCTTGAGGGTGTTCAGGGGGCTTATGCTTCTGAGGATCCTCTGGGCGATGACCAGGACCAGCGCCTGGTAGAATTCCCGGTTTCCCGCCAGAGGTGCGATCATCTCCACCGCCGAGGGGATGTCCTGATCCGAGGTGGCGCCGATCCGGGCAGCCAGAAGATACCACTCGCGCACCTTCTCGTAGAAGGGGGGCAGATCGGAGGCCTTCTTGAGCATCTTGATGGCGTCATGGTACTTGCCGGACTGGAAGCGCAGCTTCCCCAGGAGAAAGCGTCCGTAGCAGGCGGCCAAGGCCTTGGACTTGGTCCTCGCGATGATCTCCAGGTATCGCTCGGCGTTCTCGGGCTTGCGTTGCAGCAGATAAGCCTGGGCTGCGAGATAGAGGGCTTCTGACCAGAGCGCGTACTTGGGATGGGGGCGGGTGGCGCTGAGCATGGCAGCGGCCTTGCCGGCCAGGTCGAGAGCGAGGGCCTTGGCCTTGAGGGGCTCCTCGGGGATGGCGAAGTCGCTGCCGTCAGGGAGGGTCAGAGGCCGCTTCTTCCCCGTGCGGGCGAAGTGATCCAGGAAGATGGCGCGCAGCAGCAGGATTTTGCCCGCCAGATGGTAGTGCCGCACCTGCTCAAACTTGGGGTGACCGTCCGGTCGGGCGATCTTCAGGTGGGCCGCGAGTTCCTTGTCCTCGGAGGCCAGTACCGTCTTGGGCCACAACTGGATGGAGCCCTCCACGAGGGGCAGCTCCGGCAGGGTCGCCTTGTCGACAACGCAGCCTTTTGGTTTTTCCACCGGTTTGACCGCCTTGGGAACGGAAGTCGTCGGCTTGACCATGGCAGCAGGGGTTTGGGTGACGGAGGCGGGGGAAACGGTTGTGGTTCGCGGAGTATCGCCGTGGTGTCTGCGGCCGGCGAGCATAAAGAAGAACAACCCGACCAGGCCCGCGAGGGCGATGAGGATCAGGCGATGTTTGAGATAGATGAGCGCGTTCATTTGTTTTTCTTCCCTGCCGCACCCTATATGGGCACCTCGGGACCTGTCAACTGAAAAAGGTTCACGGGGCCCAAGGCAGTCGCAGCCTGAAGCAGGCGCCTTTCCCGGTCTTCTCCAGGGTCAGGGCCCCGTCCATGGACTCCATGAGCTTGCGGGAGATGCTCAGCCCGAGGCCCGTGCCGATCCCCGGTTCCTTGGTGGTGACAAAGGGCTCGAAGATTTCCTCTTCCATTTCCTTGGGAATTCCGGGACCCTGGTCCAAAACAAAGAGGGACAGGCTCTCCGGGGAGGGTTCGGTGAACACCTCGATGGTCCCTCCGGGACCTGCGGCGTGCGCCGAGTTTATGAACAGGTTGAGCAGCACCTGGGTGAGTTCCGAGGAGGCCAGGACCCAGGGGCCATCTTGAGGGACCCGGTTGACAAAGCGCGTCTCCCGTACGTCCCTCCGTGCCCGTGCCAGCTCGATGGCGCCAGTCACCGCCTCGGAGGGGTCAGTGGGGATCCGTTCCGGCGGGGTTGGCCGCGCGAAGGCGAGGAGCTGCCTGATGAGGCCGTCCATGCGTGCCAGCTCCTGCTCCATGAGTGTATAGTTCTCCCGGACCACGTCCTCTGGGAGATTCCCTTCCGCGAGGAGCTCCACGAGCCCCATGAGCGCTGCCACGGGGTTCCCCAGTTCGTGGGCGAGACCCGCCGCCAGTCTGCCGACCGTGGCCATCTTCTCCCGGTTCAAAAGCTCGCGTTCCGATTGCTCCAGGCGTTTGGCCTGTCGTCCAGTGATGGCGAGCTGGTCGGCAAGATGTTCTTCCTTCTCGCGGATGAGGGCGACCATGACGGCCAGCGAGCGGCTCAGTTCACCCAGTTCGCCCTGGCCCGCCGCAGGTATGCGGGGCAGTCCGCCGGCGCCCACCTGCTTCATGGTGCGTCCGAGGGTCAGCAGGCGGCGGTCCCGCCTGACGTCATGGACCATGAAGAGGAATGCTCCCAACAGCGGCAGCAGGGCGGCCAGCCAGAGGGCGAGGGGGAGGGGCGGGGACGTGGGGTCCGAGAGGGCGAGGTGGAGCGTGTTCTCCGGTGAGGCAAAGCAGGTCCAGGGCGCCGCAAAGCCTCGTGTTCCACCCTGGGAAAGCCGAGATATGCACTGTTGTGCTCCCGAGGCGTCTTCGGCGCCCAGGAGGAGGCGGCCGCGGCTGTTGGTCAGGTAGACCCCGCTGTAGCGGTCAGTGAGGAGATGCAGAAAGGGTTTGAGTTTTCTTCTGTTGGTGCCGCTGGATGGAGGCTGGGCGCCGCTGACGGTTCGCTCCATGGACGCGGTCAGGGAGGCCAGGAGTATGGGGTCGAGACCCCGATGGGGACCAAAGGCAGTCAGAATGAGCGCCCCGGGCACCAGGGAGAGCACCCCGAGGAGGATGTACAGGGAGAGGCGCCTGGTTGTCATCGGCGGACCACGTAGTCGTCCCAGATGGGTGTAGTGGGGGAGCACATCTTCGAGACGGAGGGCGCAACACGAATGGCTATCCACGCGGATTTGGCAAGGGCACGCTGTCTGAGTTGCAGGGTGATGCCGTCCTCGCTGGTCGGGATGCCACAGGCGACGAGGGGCATAAAGGTCCCCGCAACGCGCGTCCCGCGATACACATGGCCCGAACTGAGGATCTTGAGCTCCAGGGAGTCGGCAGGGATGTCGAAGTCGAGGCCGATGTCGATCTTCTGCATGTAGTTGGGGGCCTTGATGATCATGGACTTCTGTGTCCCCGGGAAGAGCAGCATGGTCCGCTCCATGGGATTGTCCCCCTCGATGGTCCATTCGTCTCGCCTGCAGGCTGAGGCGACGAGGAGGAAGACGAGGATCACGAAGAACGCTTTGCGCATACCCTGTTGTACCCCGTATCCGTCAACTTGGAAAGGGTGCAGATGGACGCTCCCGGGTCAGGTCCGGTCGAGGCGGGCCGCCCGGGCGCCGCGGATGATCACCATGGCCAGCATCTGGAGGCCCTGGGTGGCCGCGAGGATCACGAGCAGCCAGTGGGGTTTCCCGGCCAGAAGGAGGGCAATGGAGAGTGGGAAGATATCACACTCATTGAGGGCCGGCAGTTTCAGAAAGACCAGGATGGCGAGCACCTTGTACCAGGGGTGATCCTGCCGGAGCGCCGAGGTCGCCGCCGGCGAGGCCGCCGCGGGAGGCTCGAAGGAGTGGACCACCCACTTCACGTATCCCGTGGTCAGAAGGGAGAAGGTGGCAAGGTGGGCGATCCAGGGCCACCAGACGCCCCCCACCGAGAGGGAGGAGCGGTAGGCCAGGGCGCTGAAGAAGAGGAAGAAGCCGATGACGTCGGTGATCTTGTCCAGGTAGGAGCCCAGCTTCGAACCGCCGCCCCGGTAGCGTGCCAGCATGCCGTCGAGGTCGTCGAGGATCAGCCTCGCGAAGAGCAGAAGACTGATGGCCAGAAGGTGCGCCGGCGCGAAGGCGATGAACCAGGAGGCCGTGAGGAAGCCGGCGAAGCCTGCCAGTGTGACCAGATTGGGGGTGATCCACCGGATCTCCCCGATGGCGTGGAGGATAAGCCAGTTGATGGGGCGGGAGATGAGCACGGAGGTGAATTCCCAGTCCGACGCGCTGGCAGGCAGGGCGATCAGGGTGCGCAGGCGCGCTTTCCGTGCGGAGTCCATCAGCGGACCATCTCCTCGAAGTGCTCGAGGGAGTTCTGGAGCTTGCCGACCCGGTCGCGGTTCTCCTCGAGCCGCGCCTGGTTCTCAGCGATGACCTCCGGGGGTGCCTTGGCGAGGAAGGCAGGGTTGCCCAGCTTCTTCTCGATGGCCTCGAGATCCTTCTCGGCCTTCTTGAGCACCTTGCGCAGGCGGACGATCTCATCGTCGAAGTTCACGAGCCCCTCGAGGGGAATGAAGAGCTCGCCTCCCCGGATGGGGGAGGCGGCGCACCGTGGCGGACGCTCGTCGGTGAAGGTGAGGTCGTCGGCTCTCGTGAGGTGGCCCAGGAGGTAGCCCCGTCCCGCCTCGAGGATGGCGCGGGTGGCACGGTCCGTCGCGTGGATGGACAGCTTGACCCATGCACCGGGAGGTACGTTGTTCTCACCCCGGATGGTTCGCACCGCGGCGATGGTCTGCCTGAGGAGCTCCATCTCTTCCTCCGCCTCGGGGAAGCGCGGGAAGTTCTCCGCCTTGGGGAAGGCCGAGACCATGAGTGCCTCGGCGTCGCCCTGGCGGCGGGGCAGCTCGCCCCACAGCTTCTCGCTGATGAAAGGCATGAAGGGGTGGAGCAGGTGGAAGAAGGTGTCGGTGACGTGGCACAGGACGGCAACGGTGCGGTCTTTGGCGTCCTCCCCACCTTTGCCGTAGAGATTCTGTTTGGCCAGCTCAAGGTACCAGTCGCAGAACTCGTGCCAGAAGAACCGGTAGACTGCGTCGGCGGCGTCGTTGAGCCGGAATTCCTCCATGTGGGCGTTCACTTCGCCCACGGTGACGCTGAGGCGACTGAGGATCCAGCGGTCGGTGACCTCCAGGGCGTCGCCCCAGTCGTGGGGAGAGGCGGGACGCGCGTCGCTCAGGTGAGGGAGCACCATGCCCGTGACGGCCTGCCACACCTTGTTGGCGAAGGCCCGGTATCCGGAGATGCGGGCCATGTCGAGTTTCACATCGCGGCCCTGGGCCGCCATGACGGCGAGGGTGAAGCGCAGCGCGTCGGCGCCGTGGACCTCGATGCCATGGGGATACTTCTTGCGGATACCGTCGAGGATGCGTTTCTTGCGGCTCTCCTTCTCGGACTCCGGTGGCAGGGCGGCTTCGACCTTGGCCAGGAGATCCTCAAGGCTGATGCCGTGGATGACGTCCAGGGGATCGATGGTGTTCCCCAGGGACTTGGACATCTTGCGGCCCTCGTTGTCACGCACCATGGCGTGCAGGAACACCTTCTCGAAGGGGACCTCGTCCAGGAAATGCAGGCCCATCATCATCATGCGGGCCACCCAGAAGAAGAGGATGTCGAAGCCGGTCTCCATGAGGGCGTTGGGGTAGAAGGTGGAGAGAGCCGGCGTCTTTTCCGGCCAGCCCAGCGTAGAGAAGGGCCACAGGGCCGAGGAGAACCAGGTGTCCAGGACGTCCTCGTCCCGGGTGATGGCTTCGCTGCCGCAGACGCTGCAGCGGCCGGGCTCTTCCCGGGCGACGGTGGTATGGCCCTCGGTGCAGTACCAGGCGGGGATGCGGTGTCCCCACCAGAGCTGTCGGGAGACGCACCAGTCCTCGATGTTCTCCATCCAGTGGTAGAAGACCTTCTCCCACATGGGGGGGATGATCTCGGTGCGCTTGGCGCGCACTGCGGCGATGGCCCTGTCGGCCAGGGGTTTGGCGTCTACGAACCACTGCAGGGAGAGCATGGGCTCCACCACGGTGTCGCAGCGGCTGCAGTGTCCGACCTCGTGGTCTCTGGGCTCCACGTGATCCAGGTAGCCCTGGGCCGTGAGGTCCTCCACGACCCGCGTGCGGGCCTGGGCGACCGTGAGCCCGGCGTAGGCGCCACAGTTCTCGTTGAGCGAGCCGTCTTCGTTGAGGATGTTGATGCGCTCGAGGCTCTGGCGCTTGCCCACCTCGAAGTCGTTGAAGTCGTGTCCGGGGGTGATCTTTACGGCGCCGGTCCCCAGAGCGGGATCGGCGTGGAAGTCACCCACCACGGGGATGGCACGTCCCGTGAGGGGGAGGAGGACCTTCTGCCCCACGAGGGAGGCCAGCCACTCGAGCTGGTTGAGGATGGGGTCCTCCATGCGGGCACGGAGGGCCTCGACCGCTGCCTGCTTCTCGGCGCGTTCGCCATCGCTGGCCCCCTCCAGGTCCTTCTCAGCCTTGTGGAGCTTTTCCTGCAGGGCCTTTCGGGGATCCGGGTGGACGGCGACCGCGGTGTCGCCCAGCATGGTCTCGGGGCGGGTCGTGGCCACGGTGACGTGGCGTCCCGTGGGGTTTCCGGCCTCATCAAGGACCGGGTAGTTGATGTGCCAGAAGTTCCCCTCGTGGCCCTCGTGCTCCACCTCGAGGTTGGAGAGGGCCGTGCGGCAGGAGGGGCACCAGTTGATGAGGCGGTTGTCCCGGTAGAGGAGCCCCTGCTCGTAGAGCCGGACGAAGACCTCCTTCACGGCGCCCGAGAGCCCCTCGTCCATGGTGAAGCGCTCCCGGGACCAGTCCAGGGAAGAGCCCAGCCGGCGCAACTGGCCTGTGATGCGCGCGCCGTACTGCTCTTTCCACTTCCACACCTCCTCGAGGAAGCGCTCCCGGCCCAGTTCGTGCCGAGAGGTGCCCTCGCGGCGGAGGTTCCGCTCGACGACGGCCTGGGTCGCGATGCCCGCATGGTCGGTGCCGGGGAGCCACAGGGTGTTGTATCCCTGCATGCGGCGCCAGCGGATGATGGTGTCCTGAATGACGTTGGTGAGGGCGTGGCCCATGTGGAGCGCCCCCGTGACGTTGGGGGGCGGGATGACGATACAGTAGGGGGGCGCCTCGGAGGTGTCTTTGGCCTCGAAGAAGCCGGAGGCTTCCCACCAGGAGTATAGCTTTTCTTCAAATTCTAAGGGGTTGTAATCTTTCATGTCTGACTCCAGGGGTAGAACCCCGATCGCTCTGAAGGGCAATTTATACCCGATGGATTTCTTTCGTAAACCTCTTTTTCTCGAAATGCGGGTGGTCCGGGCCCGATGCAGCGGCGCGGGCGGGTCGGAGCGATCCTCAGAAGTAGTCCCTGAGCCCCTGTTCCACGAACTCGTGCCGCCACAGGACGAAGAGATCGGGATCCTCGGGGATGAGCGAACCGTCGGAGGAGAGGAGCGTAGTGAGCGCGGGGTAGCTGTCGCGGCCGATGGTCACCGGTGGGGCTGCCGGCGCGTTCACCACCCGGCAGGAGGGAGTGTTCGCCGAGAAGCATCCGGCCTCAAGGGGGGAGTCGTTTTCGAGCAGCAGGGCCCGGTAGGTGAAGGTGAGGCTGTCGGGCAGGCTCACAGGGTCGTCCAGGGCCTCCTCCGGCAAAGGTGGGCCGCCTGGTCCGGGCGTGATGATCCGGACGAACCCCTGCTCGGTAACCGATTCTCCCGGTCCGGCGAGAGACCGGGCCATTTTGCGCCGGAACCCCGCCTTCTGGAAGCGGTTCTTGAACTGGAAGCTGCAGTAGTTCACCCCCAGAGGGAGGCCGAGCTCCAGGACCTGTGCCATGATCGTCAGGGCCGTCAGTTCCGACTCGGCTACCGTGGGCGCCTCGCCGTGAAGGAAGGTGTAGGGGCGTCCGTCCAGACGGGGCGCATTGTGGGGAGACATGCGCAGCTGGTGGAGGTTGAGGTTGGTCACTCCCTGCGCAACCAGATCATCCAGCAGGGAAGACAGCTGCTCGGTGTCTTCGGGGACCGCGGGGATCTCCACGGTGATGTGGGGGATGAATTCCGCCGCGTATGCGAGGACCCTCGGGTCGTAGCCGGTGGCGCCCAGATCGAAGCGGATCTCGTCGAGACCCCGTGCGCCCAGCTCCCGGAAGATCTCCCGTGATCCCAGGATCCCGTTGGTGTAGAGCCAGACGTAGAGACCCCCGGGACCCTGGCGGCGGACCTCCGAGAGGTAGGCGAGGGTCCTGGGCAGGACCATGAGGGGCTCGCCACCGCTGAAGGCAACGCCCGTGAACCCGAATCGGGCCACATACTCCGCGTAGGCGGCCGGGTCGGCAAAACGGAGCCGCTGGGTCTGGGGCAGATCGTCCTGATCCTGGGGAGAGGGGCAGTAGAAGCAGCGGGCGTTGCATCTGCCGGCGATGAACAGGCAGGACCACTCGCCGGCGCCACAGCGTCGGCATCCCTCGGAGATGGAGTTGATCCAGGGTTTGGTTCCCCCGAATTCCTTGTGGAGTGCGAAGGCCATACCCTCCAGAAGGGCGTCCCGCCGGTCCTGCAGCTCCGCCGCCTGGCGGGAGTTGATCCAGCGGGTCTGTGGGGCCAGGGTGGAGAATTCCCTGTGCACCCGGCTCATCAGGGTGTTGAGGTGCTTCAGATAGGGGTTGTTCATGGGAATATGGGTGCTCCGAGCATCCGGACATTGTACGATGGCCCCATCAGGGACACAGGGAAATCGATTCTGGACCCGGGGAGGGAGGCCCTCCCTCCCCGGGAGGCGGACCGGAAAATGATGTCGATTCAACCGAGTGAGCCCCCTTGAAATGGACCATGGGGGATGGATGGGGCTCGGGTGAATCGAGCTGTCCACCCTTGATCGCTTTCAAATAAGAGAAAATACATTTTACTGGACCGGATTCATGGAAGAAAAACGAAGGCCTTCTCGGCGCGCCATTTCCCGGTGGCGGCAGGCAAGGAGCCCGGATCTCCGGGATCATTGGCGAGGCGGCGGGGAGCCATGGCGTGAAGGTAAGAGCCCTACCTATGCTACGTGGAAGCTCATGGCGTATGGAAGCCTGTCTCCACAGGCTGCCTGTCAGGGACGTCGTAGGGGGCTAGAACGTGAGAACCCATCGGCGCAAGGCTCTGCCGATGCTGTCTTACTCCCAGAGAAGACCGCGGGTCAGAGGATACTCGTGCAGGAGTTCGCCCATGGAGGAGAGGGGGACCACACGAGTCCAGCCACTGGAGGCCAGGATCTGCAGATTCTTCGGGGACCAGTCTCCGTCGAGGAAGAGGTGTGCGCGTCGGATCTCCGGGTGGAGTGATCGCAGGGCGAAGCCTTTGGCTGCCAGCTCCTTGGTCTTGTCCCGTTGTCCCTTGTGGGCCGTCTTCCAGTGGGCCACGGCGTCGCGGGCCCTCAAGAGACGGAGGGTCCCGGTCTTTCCTGAGGGATCCACCATGGTGGAAAAGGCGCTGTGCAGCCTGGTGTCTTTGGGACCCGCGGCCTGGGTGATCCACAGGAGGGGTTCAACCTGCCGGACCTTCACCGCCTCATCGTTGAAGAGAACGCTGAAGAGTCGGGGCATCAGGTCGTCGCCTCTGGCCAGCGCGGCGGCCGTGGAGATACGCCTCCTCAGAGGCTCCAGGAGGCGTGGCTCCAGGGGAGCCTCACCTCGGAACATCCGGGAGACCCTGTACAGAGAGGCCGTGTCGACCGGCAGTCCGGCCTCGGCCAGGAGCTGTCCGTGGCCGAAACCGTCGGCTGCGCGAGACTTGAGCAGGTATCGAAGCCCCAGAAGGAGGGGAATGCCCCCGACCGTGTCCGTCCCGTGGGGATCCAGGAATCCGGCAAGATCATCGGGCCTTCGGTCGGCCGAGCGGACGGCATCGATGTAGATCTTCAGGTGGTCCCAGCGGCGGCGGATCAGGGCCAGTGGAGGCGCCGCGCGCCGGGCGAGATCCGCCAGCAGTGGAGTACCCAGGAGGGAGCGGGCCGAATCGATCCAGCAGACCCAGGGCTCGGCGGGGCGGGGTCCTGTGAGCCCGACCTCCAGGACCCCTGCCTCCAGGAGGGCAGGAGGGCAGGAGGTTTTGGACGGTCTCCCCATATCGAGGAGTGCGGGGAAGATGCCCAGGAGGGTCACGGCCCGTCGAACCGCCGTCGGATAGTAGGGCGTCTCGATGGTTCCAGGGGCCGGTGGTTCGGCCAGGGGCGCGCGCACGGGGCGCTGAAGGAGCGCTCCGATGTGTTCCACCAGCACAGGGAGGAAGGTATCGAGGGGTGCCTCATGGATCAGGTCCGCGAGGACGGTCTTGACGGCCCCGGGGTCCATGGCGGCGAAGCGCTGGCGGGTCCACGCGCTCAGCATTCGTGTGACGTCGGTACCTCCGGGGAGGGTGTCCAGCTCAACCGTAGCGTCGAAGATCCCTTCGGCCTTCTTCTGCCAGAGGCGGGAGTTGGCTTGTCCGAAGAGGATCCTCACCACGCGGGTGGTCGGCCGGGCCGATCGGTAGAGGAAGAGCTCATGCAGATCCCTCCAGAACTTTACCTGGCCGCCGTTCTGCGGCCCACTGTGGGTGACCAGGAAGACGGTCTCGGGGGAGAAGGGGCGGCGTCCGATGAGGATGTCCGAGTCAAAGGGGACGGCGGCCTGTGGGGGATTCCACCATACGGT
>QKIM01000648.1 GCA_003249585.1 Deltaproteobacteria bacterium | reverse complement strand
GCGGAGCGTCACCTCGGTCCCCGGAGGGCCCGCCTCGTGGGTCACGCTGGTGATGGTGACCCTGGGCGGCGTCAGCGCAAAGGAGGCCTTTGAGGTCGCGGTCCAGTTGCGGCAGGTCACCGACACGGCACCACCGGCATGAATCCCCGAGAGCCAAAAGGAGATCCGGGCCTTCGAATGGACCGTGACCGAGGGGATCTCCCTCTCGCCCACCTTCACCCGGGCGTCGGGGCAGAAATGGCGCCCCGTGACCGTCACCTCGGTCCCCAGCCAGCCTGCGGCCGGCGTGAACCCCGTGACCACCGGCGGGAAGTCGACGACCAGGACCACGCTGGAGGGGCGGATCCGGCCGAAGCTCTGGTGATGGAAGATGTCCGTGCGGGCGCCCTTGGGGATGAGGACCCGAACAGAGCTGGAAGAAACGTACTTGACCCTGGTGATCCGCACCTGCCCGAGCCAGTAGCGATCCCGTGGAGTGAGCCCCTCCCCGGTGAGGGTCACCCACCGGCCTGGGGGGGTCGCGGCCGGCGTGACCGAGGAGATCGTGCCAAAGGGGGCGCGGATGGTCAGGGGTGCCGTGGCAGAAAAGGTCCGACCGAAGCATCTCAGGTGCAAGGTCCCCGTGGTCGCCCCGCGGGGAATACGGACCACGGCGGTGGTGGCACCCCTGCGTTCGACAGGGAGCGGAACCGGGCCCAGGGCGACGGTGAGGCCGGGGCAGAAGCTCTTGCCGGTGAGGGTGACCCGGTCCCCGACCCACGCCCTTAAGGGGGAAAACCCGGAAAAGATCGGGAGCGGCCGGATGGTGAAGGAGACCCGGGTGGAGATCTTCTTCCCGAGGCTCGTGTGGGAGAGGAACCCGCCTCGGATCCCCTTGGGGATGAACACCTTCACCTCGCGGTAGTTGACATAGCGGACCGGGAGGCTCATGTAGCCCAGGTAGAACCGTGTGGTCTTTTCGAAGAAGAGGCCTCGGGCGGTGACCCAGGTCTGCGGCGGACCGGCGCTCGGCTCGATGGACTTCAGGACCGTCCTGTTCTTGATGATGAAACGCCTGGGTGCCCGCAGGCGACGGGAACCCTGCTCCACCTCGATCCAGCCCGAGGGAGTCCCGTCGGGGATCTCGATGGTGATGATCCTCCGCGTCACCTTGATGGGCTTGACGAGACGATTGTTGAAATAGACCTTCACCTTGGCGGCGTCAAAGTTCTTGCCGTAGATGGTCACCTTCTGTCCCCAGGGCCCCTCATAGGGTTTGATGTGCGTAAAGTCCATGAACCCGAAGGCGGGAACGGGGAGCACGAGGAGGGTGAGGGCGAGAGCGAACTGTCGAAGCATAATGCCGTCCTTTGGAGAGGGCCGCGCACCCTGGAGGCGCGTGGCGGCTTTGCGGCCGCTGGCCCGGTTGACGGTGGTATGTTAGTTGAATGGAGAAGATTTGCCAAGAGATCACCGTGGCTTTTCCCTCTTTTTATGACTCCCGTGGCCATCTGGCGCCGCGCCCCTCCTCCCTTGGGTCCCTGCCGGGAGATTTGAATTTTTGTCACAAGTATGTCAAGCTGCCTCTGGCCCGTAGGCCAAGGAGATCCCATGTCCCAAGGACTCATCGACAAGACCAACTTGAAGTTGCTGACTGTTTTTCCCAAAAAACGCTTCTCCACCCTGGTGGGCAGGTGGGCCTCCCTCGCGCTGTGGCCCCCCCTGGCACGGCTCCAGTCGGAGCTCTTCAGTTCCCTGGCCGCCATCAACCGGGAGGAGATCGAGGCCCCCATGGGCTCCTTCTCCACCCTCGACGCCCTCTTCACCCGCAGGCTCAAACCCGGCGCCAGGCCTGTCCCCGGTGACGTTCGCCTCGTCCTGAGCCCGGCGGACGGCCACCTCGAGTCCTGTGGCCCCATCTCGGGAGACACCCTCCTGCAGGCCAAGGGACTCACCTACAGCCTCGAGGCGCTCCTGGACGACCCCGAGCGGGCCGCCCCCTTCGTCGACGGGACGTTCATCACCATCTACCTGAGCCCTCACGACTATCATCGGGTCCACTTCCCCATGGGAGGCGAGGTCTCCGGATACCGGCACATCCCCGGTGCGTGCTACCCCGTGGGCACCTTCTCCAGGCACAACGTCCCCGATCTCTATGCCCGCAACGAGCGCGTGGTGACCTATCTGGACACGCCCCATGGCGCCGTGGCCGTCATCATGGTTGCCGCCATGGGGGTGGGCAACATGACCCTCAGTTTCCTGTCTGCGCCCGGCGCCCCGGGGGTCGCCGCCGGAGATGAGCTGGGGATCTTCCACCTGGGTTCCACGGTGGTGATGCTCTTTGAGCGGGGCATGATCCTCCCACCCGACCTTGGGGAGGACCAGCCCGTCACCGTCGGCACGCCGCTGACCGGCCTCCTCACCCCCTGACCCCCCCTCAGGGCCGCCACGAAAATCAAAACTTTACTGTTTTCAAGGAATGTGATTCAATATGTCCAGTCGCTCCGAGCGCCACCGGAGAGGCAGAACAGGGACTTTGCAATGGGAGAGCTATTCAAGAACGATGAGTTGACTCCGCTGGGCATCAACCTGCAGCAGGGCGAGGTGTCCAAGGTGTTCATTCCCCCGCTGGACGTGTACCTGGATCCGAGCAAGCTGGAATCCAGGGTGATCATGCCCAACGTGAACAACATGCTCGCCTTCGGCATCGAGCGAACGGCACGCCATGAGGAGATCGAGCTGGCCGATGACGCGCTCCTGGAGGAAGAGGGCGAAGAGGACGAGCCCGAAGACGTCGAGGAGTTGGAGGTCGACTCCGTAGAAGCCGCAAAGCCGCCCCCGACTCCACCGGCTGCCGTCTCCAAGCCACCGCCCATGCCGCCTCGCGCGCAGCGAGAGGCCTCCTGGAGCGACGACTTCTTCGACGACGACTACCTGCTCTCGCTCACCCCGCCGTCCACGAAGATCACCCAGCACGAGGTCGACTTCCTCAAGGCCAAGCTGGGCGTCGAAG
>QKIM01000358.1 GCA_003249585.1 Deltaproteobacteria bacterium | reverse complement strand
CTTGAGCATGGGCGACATCCACGGTTTCAAGACGCGATTCCACCTGTACACAGTGCCGGGCCAGGTGTTCTATGACGCCTCCCGCAAACTGATCCTCAAGGGGGTCGACGGCGTCGTCTTCGTCGCCGATTCCCAGGTGGAACGTATGGAGGCGAACCTCGAGTCTCTCGACAACCTCCGTGAGAACCTCGAGGATCACGGTTTCGATCTCGACAAGCTACCCTACGTGGTGCAGTACAACAAGCAGGATCTCCCCAACGCCGCTCCCATCGAGGAGCTCAAGCCCCTGCTCAACCCCACCAACGTCCCCGACTTCTCTGCCGTGGCCGTCTCTGGTGAAGGGGTTTTCACTACCCTCAAGGCCGTCGCCAAGCTGGTCCTCCTCGAACTCAAGAAACGCCGCTGATTTTCATTGCTCGACAATGAACGATGCAGGGAGGGATGCTCATTTGGAGCGCAGCAGCTCCACCAGTCGGGGCACGATGGTCTCCCAGGTGCCCACGAGGCCATAGTCCGCGGTTTCAAATATCGGTGCCAGCTCGTTCTTGTCGAGGGCGACGATGACCTTCGCGCCGCGGATTCCGGCCACATGCTGAACGGCCCCGGAGATCCCCAGGGCAAGATAGCACTCCGGAGCGATGATCCGACCCGTCTGTCCGATCTGCAGATCCCCCGGGAAGAGCCCGCTGTCACAGGTTGCCCGGGTCCCACCTACGGCGGCGCCGAGGAGCGAGGCCAGGGTGGCGACAGGCTCGGGCAGTGAGGTGGTCACGCCAATCCCCCTGCCGACGCCGATGACGACGGCCGCATCGGTCAGTGACGGTCCCTCTCGGCGCAGGGTCCTGCGGGTCACCGAGAGAACGCCGGCCGCCTCGTGACCCTCGTGACGGGCAACGGTGGACTGCTGGTCCAGGATCTCGGCCACGGGAAAAGCCGACGGTTCGACAATGGCTATACAGACCTCTCTGAGCGCACGGACCGAAACCAGCCCCTTTCCGGCGAGGACCGCGCGAGTCCCCTCCGAAACGGAGTCGAGGGCCCTCACGTTGGAGAGGAAGGAGGCCTTGGCCAAGGCCGCCGTGCGCGGTAGGACATCACGGGAGAGAGCCGTCGCCGCGGCAACAAGCAGGCGACATCCTCGCAGGGTCATGAGCTCGGCCAGGGCCGGCGCCACGGCCTCCGCAACCAGATTTCCTGGGATGATGAGTTCAACCAGATCAGGAACGTGGCTCCGGGCGGCCTCGAGCGCAGCGGGAGATCCGCCGACGAGGATCCCGGCGACCGTTCCGCCCAGGCCCCGAACGGCACTCACCGCCCGCAGGCTCAGGGGGTTGAGACCATCTTCGCTGCCTTCAAGGAGGATCAGGATATCGGTCATTGTCCTTCTCCTTCGGTCAGATAGGGGCGCAGAACCTCGACCAGCGCCTCGACATCCTCCAAAAGGACGCCGCCGCCACGGGGAGCCGGCAGCCGAGACCCGTCTTCCACGATCGCCAGGGACAAGACATTGGTATAGACCGTGGGATCCACCGGCGGGATGAGGGCGCTGCGGGTCTTGAGCATGCCCCTGATGGAGGGGTATCTTGGCCCCTCGGCCCAGGGGTGCGCCTCTCCCATGACGAGGGTCGTGACGGATACAGGTGCGCCCACCCGCAGATCCACGGAGACCACCGCGGGCAGGGTGATCGTCTTGACCTCGGTCCCACCCTCGATCTCCCGCTCGATCTCCAGCGAGTCCGGACGCTCGACGATGGCCGTAGCGGCGGTGATCTGCGGTAATCCCAGAAGACCGGCCAGATAGCCGGGCACGATCCCTCCGTCCCCATCAACGGACTGCTTCCCCATGAGGATCAGATCCGGCTTCTCGATCTCGACAACCCCCCGCAGAATCTCGGCGACCACGGAAAAGTCCAGTTGCGCCTCCTTCGCCTCGACGTGGATCACGCGGTTCACCCCGAGCCCGAGGGCCCGCTTGAGGACCTTGTGGCAGGCGGCGGCCTCTCCCATGGAGATGGCCACGATCTCCGCGGGACCACGCACGGGCTTCCCCCCCTCGAGGACGTCGGTGAGCCTCAGCGCCGTCTCCAGGGCGTATTCGTCGAAGGGGTTGGTGATGATCCCAGCGCCGGAGAAGTCGAAACGCCCGCCGGTCAGCGCAAAGGGCTGCTCAGGATCGGGGACGGGCTTGAGGGTCACGAGGATCTTCATGGCGTCCTCCCGACAGGGATGATCTTCAGGTTGTCGAACCACACGTCCGAGGCCCAGTTGGTGAACCCGAACCAGCGGTTCCTCGGACCGTACAGAGGGTGACGATCCCGCATGGAGAGCACCTGTTTTGAGTCGATGAACCAGTTGATGACCAGGTCCTTCCCCTCCCGCCGACTCTCTATCCTGAAGTGGTGCATCTTCCCGATCTCCACCTTCTCCTTGAGGGTGAACAGGAGGTTCTTGGCGTGCTCCGCCTGTCGTGCGATGAAGGTCTTGGTGTTGCCCCACCCCCCCATGCACAGGACATATCCGGTGGCCACATAGGCGCCCCGGTTGAAGGCGTAGGAGTGTCCGTCCCCGAAGAGCTCCACCTTGATATCCCCGTCCTTGGTGAGGCTCATGGCATCGAACTCCACATCCACGTCCACAGGCAGCGGGTACTTGAGCCAGAGGGGATGGTTGTAACCGCCGCTGATGTTGAGCCGGCCGTCGATAACCGTATACCGGCCGATGGTGTCGTGCCAGTGCTTCCCCAGAAAGGGTGCATCGAAGGTATCCGTGAAGGGGGACGAGAGGACCTCTGGCCGGGATCGGCAGGCACCCAGTCCCAATGCCCATAATACCAGGATCACCACCAGACGGCCGCGTGGGCACCAGCGATCAGAATTGGAAGTAGATGAAGGGCACGACATCTGAGGTGGCCACCTTCTGGAGCGCCAGGGCGAATCCCGTCAGGATCGCGACCTGGACGTAGGAGGGAGCGCGCTGGAACCCCTTCTTCACCAGCTCGCCCCAGGAATCGGGCGAAAAATGGAGGGCGAACCCCGTGGCCATGGCGAGGAGCACCGTGAAGGGGAGGTTCTTCGCCGTGAAGGTGAGCTCGCCGAGCTGCGACAGGACCAGCCAGGCCCGGTCGAAGGTCGGGGCTCTAAAGAAGATAAACGCAAAGACCACGAAGTGGAAGGTGAAAAGGATCCCCAGCAGCCCGCGCCAGCGGCTCTGGCCCTCGGACGGCGCCCGCCGCACACCCAGCAGGTGGGTGACCAGGAGCCCCAGTCCGTGGAGGAACCCCCAGAAGACGAAGTTCCAGGAGGGCCCGTGCCACAGCCCCCCGAGGAGCATGGTGATCATCAGGTTCCGATGCGTCTTCCAGGGCCGATCGTTGCGCGATCCACCCATGCTGATGTACAGGTAGTCCCGCAGCCACGAAGAGAGGGAGATATGCCACCGCTTCCAGAATTCCGAGAGGTTCCGGGACTTGAAGGGGGAGTCGAAGTTCTTGGTGAGCGTGAAGCCCAGCAGGGCGGCACTCCCGATGGCGATATCGGAATAGGCCGAGAAGTCGCAGTAGATCTGCAGCGTGTAGCCATAGATGCCGGCGATCACCTCCAGGGAGGACATCATCCGGGGCGCGTCAAAGACCCGTTCCACAAGGTTGAGGGCGATATAGTCGGCGATGACGACTTTCTTGAAGAGCCCGAAGAGGATGAGCGTCACCCCGAAGGCGTACTGCTCATCCGTGAGGATGGCCGGACGCTTGAGCTGTGGGAGGAAGTCCGTGGCACGCACGATGGGGCCCGCCACAAGCTGGGGGAAGAAGGAGACATAGAGGGCGTAGTCGAGCAGCGACCGCTCGTGTTCGAGTTTTTTTCGATACACATCAATGGTATAACTGAGGGTCTGGAAGACATAGAAGGAGATGCCCACGGGCAGGGCGAGCTTTCGAAGGATCCCCAGCTCCAGGTGTCCCTCCCAACCCAGCCAGCTCAGGAACATCTCCAGTGAGGACACGGTGAAGGTGCCGTACTTGAAGAACCCCAGCACCCCGAGGCTCCCGCTCACCCCTACCAACAGCCAGAACTTCCTGGTCCTTTCACTGGTGGCCCGGGAGATCCTCCGGCCGCTCTCCCAGGTCAGCAGAACGGACCCCAGGATCAGGGGCAGGTAGCTGGGGTTCCACACGGAGTAGAAGAAGAGGCTGCTGGCGAACAGGAGGAGATGCCTGAAAGCCAGGCGGTTGCGCAGCAGCCACGACGCGAAAAAGACGAGGCCGAAAAAGTAGATGTAGCCGACCGTGTTGAAATACATGTCAGCGCATCCTCCTTCGGGCCGTAATATACCCCTTCATGAGCTCCAGATAGATGATGCTCCCGAGGAGATCTCCCCCTGCGTCGGTGATGTGGGTCAGATCTCCGATGGCCAGCCTGGGCCGGTGTTCATGCCAGCGGACGATGGACGCCTCTCCGCCCATGGCCTCCCAGGTGTTGAAGAAGGCACACCCCGAGGTGAGGGCGAGTTGCTTTTGGACCTTGATGATATAATGGATGATTGATTTGGTCACATACGTGCCGTACTTCTTCGTGACCTTGTCCGAGGGACCCGCGATGAGACAGGACATCCCGGGACGGGCCGCGCGGATGCTCCTCAGAAAGGCCCCCACCTTCTCCACGTAGTCGGGTTCAATACCCGTGTCGGCTTCGTTGATGCCGAAGTGGAAGATGATCAGATTGGGTCTTCGCTGCCCGAGGACATGGTTGAAGTGGGCCTGGTTGTTCTTGGTGAAGTGGATCAGGCGGCCCCCGGTGAGGCTCATGGAGTCCAGGACTACCCCTGGATCCGTGCGCTCCAGGACGATGCCCGTGAGGAGCAGCACTCCACCCTTCCCTGCCTCCACGGTGAAGGAGGATCCGGACTGAAAGCGGACCTCTCTCGTGGCACCAAGCCCCATGGGGCCGCGGGTGTCCACCGTCGCGAGCACCTTGTCATCGACCTTGATATGGAAGGATCCGCCCTCGGTGTTCTTGAGATAGTAGACCTCCATCCTGTTGGGGGCCGTCTTCGCTCCGTCGCGGATCTTCAGCGTGGTGGTAGCCCCCGGCCCGATGGTCCTGGCGAGGACACCGCCATAACCGAAGTACTTGCGCTTCCTCTTGGGGAAGAGCATGGTCTCGGTCTCCCATTCCCTCCCGTGCAGGGCGATCTGCGCGTGCTTGAGCCACTTCCACAGAGGGACCATCTGGAAGAAGCCGGGGCCGCTGTTGCCGAAACGTTCCTGAAACTTGGTGCGCAAAAAGGAGGTGACCTTGTCCAGGGCGATGATGGAGTCACCGAAATACCCGATTCGGGTAATTCCCTTCTTTTCAGATGTCTGTTCCAGGGCATGGTAGAACCCGTCGAGGGCCCACCGGCGACACCCGTCGTCACTCCCCTCCAGACAGGGATTGAGGAGGAACTTCGCCCCGGCAATGGATTCGATGGCTCCGGTGGCCACGGGATGCTTTCCCTTGCGGGGCCCCGACCGAACACTCTTCACCTCGGATTTTTTTGGGGCCTTCTTGACCGTGAGGGCCTCTTCGATCCGGCTGATGTCGTCGGTCACCTTGGAAAACTCTGGCGGCCGGGCGCCCTTGCGGGGCTGGACCCTCAACAGGCCTTCGAAGAAGAGGCGCACCGAGGGCAACCGGTTCACCGGCGGGGGGAGGAAAGCGATGACCGTCACGATGCATCCAAATATGATGAACACCTTCGCGTACTTGACGGGAAATCCCGTAGGAATTTTCAGGCCGGACACTTCGGATCCTCCCTCCAAAGTCAGGTCCCCGGTTTACACCCATTGCGCCCTCATTGTAAACCCTTTTCCCCGATTGGGGGTGGGGTGCCACAAGGCAACTTTTTTCTTCAATTGGCTTGAGCGGTAATGGAGACTCGTGATATTCTTTGAATCGGCTGTCTTTCCCCCTTTGCCCGGACCCGGTCCCGAACCGCAAAACCCGCCTCACGAGTCGCTCAGCGCGAGCCTCACCTTGGGAAGCGGTCCTTCACAGGTCCACCCGGGACGGAGTTGAAAAACCGCAAAAAAGATGTTGATGAATTGCATTGAAACATCGTCGTCCCTTCCTGAGAAGTAGACGACGAGGATTGAACATGAAGAAATATTTCGTTACCCTGACTGTGCTCACCGTTTCCCTGTTCTGGCCTGCGAGAGCCCGGGCTGATGCCGTAGACGTGCTGGTCAACACACTCAAGACCTCCAAGAACTACAAGGTCCGCGTCACCGCCGCCATGCTCCTGTCCAGCCACAAGGGAAAATCCAAGGCCTTCTCCGCACTCCTGAACGCATTGAACAACGACAAGAACCCCACGGTCCGCGGGACGGCGGCCCTCTCCCTGGGCAAGCTCGGGAACCCTGCGGCCATCCCCTTCCTCAAGAAGAAAGCGTCCAAGGAAAAGAGCTACGTCCGCAAAATGGCCAAGGCGGCCCTCAAACTGCTCCAGAACAACTGCCCCCCCGTCAGTTTCGCCGGCAAGAAGATCTATCTGAATGTCGGCCCCATGGGCGTCAACGGGTTCTCCTCCGGTTCCACGGCGCTTCGCGTCTCCCTGCGCTCCATGATCACCGCCGAGGCCGAGAAGATCTCCTACGTCACCCCGCACTGGGAGAAATGCAAGTCCCCGAGCAAACGCGATCTGCGCAGGAAGAAGCTCAAGGGGTACATGGTGGACGGGACCCTCGTCGTCAGTCAGTCCGGCTCCGAGATCTCCTGCAACCTGAAAGTCTTCATCACCACCTACCCCGGCAAGGCCATAAAAATGATGACCAGCGGCGGCGCGGCCCTTACAGGCAGCCTCGATGTCGGGACGGTCAAAACTTGCGTGGAAGCCGTCGTTCCCGTAGTCTTCCGCGGTGTAGCCAGCTACCTTGCGCGCAACCTGTAAAAGAGGTCACCGATGAGTGAACAACAAGCCAAACCGACCAGCGCTCCAAAGCCCAAGAGGCACCTCAAGAACTACCTGCTGGACAAGTCCTTCCAGCTCACCTACGCCCTGATCATCGTGGTCATCGCCGTGCTCCTCACCGGTCTGCTCGGCTTTCTCATCTATCACCAGACCTCTGAGTCCTCCCGCCTACACGAGAAACAGGCCAACGAGACCATAGACATCTTCAAATCCCAGTCCAATGAGACCATCTCGGTATTCAAGGCCGCCTCGACGCGCACCGAGTCGGTCTTCACCACCCAGTCCAACGAGACCAAGAAGGTCTTCAAGGAGAAGACCGAAGCCGCCACGGGGATCCTCGCCCTCATCGTCAGCCAGAAGGAGAAATACCCCGAGCTGGCCTCCATGGCCAAGATGTCCATGGACCAGATGAAGAAGGACGACATTGCTGACATCGCCAAGATGAACAAGCAGGTGGCCAAGAACAAGAAGACCCTGACCACGGAGATCGAGAACGGCATCAAGAGCAAGAAGAAGCAGCTCGCCAAGGCCCTCGAAAAGATGACCGTCGACAAGGCCAAGGCCGCTACCATCCGCAAGACCAACAATCAGCGCATCCTCATCGGCGTGGTGATCTTCTCCCTCATCTTCATCATCATCATCTTCCTGTATACCATCGTCCTCACCCACAAGGTGGCGGGGCCCCTCTTCAAGATCTCCAACTACTTCAAAAAGATGGAAGATGATGACTTCTCAAGGACCTGGCCCCTGCGCAAGGGTGACCAGCTTCAGGAATTCTACAAGAAGTTCGAGAACGCCCACGGGGCCATCGTCAGCCGCAAGAAGGAGGAGCTCAAGAAGCTCCACTCCATCCTGGCCGACATCGACAAGGAGTCACCCGCCGCCGACACCATCCGCGAGATGATCAAGCAGTACGAACAGTCCCTGGGCGACAACCTCTGAGGCCCCCCTTTCTCAAGACGGTAACCGCAGGGAGGCTCTAGCGGGCGACGATCTGTTTCAGGCCGCCCAAAATGACGGCGGCGTCCTTGCGTCCGCGATACACCTTGCGGATCACGCCGTGGCGATCGAGGATCATGGTGTGGGGGATGCCGTGGAGCCGATGGTAGGGCGCGATCTCACGGTAGATCGTTGAGACGGACCCGTCGTCAAAGCAGAGACGGACGTTCTTGTGGTGCATCACCTTCGCCGCTGCCTCTCTTGCCTCTGCACCCCCGCTGGTGTGGACCGCAAAGAGGGTCACCTTCTCGGGATCCACGGAGTCGGCGATGGTGGCCATCTCCTCGGCCTGCCTGCGACAGTGGTGACACCGGTAGTTCCAGAATTCCAGGACCACCACCTTTCCCTTCTGGGCTGCGAGATCACAGGTGCCCTGCTCCGACGGCAGCACGAAGGTGGGTGCGGCGACGAAGAGTGGCACGGACCGTGCGAGGGGATACCAGAAGAGGACGGTCGCCATGATCACCACGATTCCTGCCCAGACAAAGGACAACGGCGCGGCGAAGAGCTTTCCCCCGCCCTCTTCAGGACGCTTCTTTTCCGACTTGCAGCAGGAGAGCGCGAAGGAGAGGGAAAGCAGGGCCCACATGTAGGCCACGAGCTGGGGCACCTCCACGAAGGGAACGGGATAGTAGTTCACCAGTGGGAGCAGAAGGGGAATCCCCTCGAGGACGAGCCGGATAAGGAGAGGTTGGGTCCACAGGGCCAGCGCCAGTTCCAGATTTTTACCCACTCCCTTCACCCCCGAGGCAAAGAAGAAGATTCCCGTGAGGAGGGCGAGGGGCAGCAGATCGAGGATGACGATCTGCCGCAAGAAATAGAGCAGCTCCGAGGTTCCTGCGGGGCCACCAATCCTCGCATATCCTTCGAATATCATGGCGAACTGCCATGAATATCCTACAAATAGGGCCACCATGAGGAGGGCGACCCCGTCGGCCAGGGCGTGGTGGGTCGGAGATTCCTTGATCTCCCGTACCCGTTGCGGGACGAAAATGGACGCGTGATAGAATCGCTGAAAGATACCCATATGTCTGTTCCTGTGTGAGCGCTATTTGTTGGTCATCTTGAGTCGCTGGCTCGCCGCGGTCCTGATGACCTGGGCGATGTTGCGGGAACGGGCCAGAGAGGCAAGATCACTGCTCCTCAGAAAGTTGAGGAGCGTGAGCGCCACGGTGATGGGGGTCTTGGGGTTGTTCACCAGGTTGACTTTGATCCGGTAGGACTTGAGCCAGTCCTTGCGCCGGGCGATGTACCGGATGATGTCTTCGGAGAGCTGGCGGTTCCTGGAGTACTCGTCGATCTCTGTCTCCGTAATGGAGGGGGACTTGATGGCCGCCAGCGCCACAACCTTGTTGGAGTCGCGGATCAACTGGGCGCGGTGGAACCGGTTGCCCAGCATGGCCAGGCGGATCTTGGCGGAGACGGGAAGCTGGCTGAGGACAATCCGGTTGTGGGTCTCCTCTTCGGTCTCGTCCTTCTCGAGCGCCTCTTCGGTCTCGTCTTCCTCGAGAGAACGCATCTTGAGTACGGAGTGCTCCACCGTGGCGAACCGCTGATCCAGCTCCGCGGCGGCCAGCTCCGCGTCGATGGGATCCTCTTCGGTGGGAGGGTCCATGTCGAGGGCCTTGAGCATTTCGGAATAGGCGTCCAGGGAGAGCTCAAGCCGGTGACGGGCGGCCAGCTCGATGATGCGGTTGGCCACAGACATGGGGGTGGCCTTGTTGAGATACAGATGCTCGATGATCTGAGGGTACTCTATGAGCCGACGTTCGTTGTCGGCGATGATCACCGCGAGCCGCTGCTTCACCCGGCGGGCCAGATGGGAAATAGCTTCGTTGGGCGTACTGCGGTTGGTGATGATGGCCTCCAAGATAATCTCACCGAGATCAAGCTCGGCCAGCATCGCCAGAACAGGACCTGGCATCTCGGGTTTGGCCGCAGCAGGCGCGAGGACGGTGTCAGGGAGATTTTTGATCGTCTTCTCGACGCTCTCCTCAAGCTCCCTAAATGAAACCGCCAGTTGATAAAGGCCCATGAGCAGTTGCTCCGGGGCGAATCCCGGGGCGAGCCCCTTGGCGAAGGCCTGACGAAGCCTCTCGGGAGCCTGCTCCGAGCACACGCGGCTGAGCTTGTCCCCCAGCACCTCCGGCGGGAGTGGGTGAAATCCTGGGTTCAATAACAATGATCGCTCCTTCAGTCAGATCGTTGACGATATCCGATCCCCGCGAGGATCTGGTGGCGGCTCTCATAGTAGTCATTTCCCGGTGAAATTGCAAAGAGCCGTTTTGCCCTCCCCCACAGAAACCACCGATCTGTGAGCGCTATTCTCCCCTCGAAGGAGAAGATCCCGTTTTTCTGGCTGTCCAGGGCCCCGACGAAGGCGAGAATCAGTTTCCCGGGCAGTACGAGGAGGGCCTCGAGGGTCCCCGTCTCGGCGAAGCGGTTCTGGAGGAAGGAGGCCTTCACTTCCATGGTCCCCCCCGTGGACAGGGAGTAGGAGAAGCCCAGCTCCGCCGCCATCCCGAATCCCGGATCCCGACTCTCTCGGAGGGCGGCGAGGAGGGTGGGCGTCCCCGACCCCGACGCCGCCTCCCGGCGCAGCAGATAGAACGAGTCCGCCACGAAGGGCTGAAAATGGTCTCCACCACCGCCGCCGCTCAAAGAACCGGTGAGGGTGAGCCGGCCGCGACGCAACCTGCCCTTCAGGTGTCCCAAAAGTCCCAGCGCCTCTCGGTCCGATGCGTCGAGGGTGATCCCCTCCAGCGCAACGGAGAGCTTCTCCGAAAGGCGGTATCCAGCAAAAAGGGAGAGCGGGACGAAAGCGTCGACCGAATACGGCTCCAGGACCCCCAGCTCCTGATCCACGGTTCCGTGTCCCGCCCCGTCGGTCATGGACAGCGGCATCCTCGGATCGGCGAAGAGGGTGCCTCCCAGGAACAGATCACCCCAGGGCCGTGCCGTGAGAGAGAAGCCCCCTGCCCGGGGCGACACGGCGTCGTCCACCTGGACGTGACCCTCCAGTCGCTCATGGGTAAACCCCAGCACGATCCCCGAACACGGTGCATCCATGTGGATCAGGGGATTCATGTGCCGGACAACACCCCCGAACCCCAGGGTGACGTCGTGGGTCTCTCCAACCCGAAACCCGAGCCTGGCGTCCCCGAAGGAGCCTCGGTAACTGAGGTACCGGATGGCGTGAGCGTAATCGGAGGGGGTGTCCCACAGACGGGACTCATTATGGACCCCGGCGCGCTCGATGGTGACCACAAAGGGAACGAAGAGCCCGAGCCCGAGATCT
>QKIM01000619.1 GCA_003249585.1 Deltaproteobacteria bacterium | reverse complement strand
CTAAGCTCCTCTTCATCCAACCCACACAGTACACCCAGGACGGCACCGGGCTGTGCAAGCAGTCCAAGATCTATCTCCCCGGCCTGGTCTTCCCCCTGCTGGCCGCCATGACCCCAAAGCACTGGGAGGTGAAGGTGGCCATCGAGGTCGTGGACGACATCGACTTCGACATGGACGTCGATCTGGTAGGCATCGGCACCATGGGCCACGCCATCTTCCGGGGTCTCGAGATCGCCCAGGAGTTCAAAAAGCGTGGCAAGACCGTCTTCTTCGGCGGCTACATGGCTTCCATGGTCCCCCAGAAGGTGCTGGAGATGGGGGTGGACTCGGTGGTCATCGGTGACGCTGAGCTCTCCTGGCCGCGCCTCATAGAGGACTGGGAGACCAGGGGACGTCTGGAGCCTGTCTACGACAACCCGGTGGATGCACTGGAGGGGCTCCCCCTGCCCCGCTACGAGTACCTGCTGGAGAAACCCATCGGCAACATGCTCCCGGTCCAGGCGGGCCGCGGATGTCCCCACCTGTGCAGCTTCTGCTCCATCGCCTGCATCTACCGCGGCCGCTACATGACCCGCCCCGTGGACGAGGTCATGCGGGACATCTACCGTGTCAAGCAGCTGGGGTTCAAGTCCTTCTACCTCATCGACGACAACATCGTGGGCAACCCCTCTTACCTGGAAGAACTGGCCCGCCGTATCAAGCCCCTGAAGATGACCTGGGCCAGCCAGTGTTCGCTGAACCTCGCCCGTAACGAGTCCCTGCTGGAGCTGGTCGCCAGCTCGGGGTGCAACATCCTCTCCTTCGGTCTGGAGTCCATCACCCAGTCGGGGCTGGACAGGCTCAACAAGAAGTGGGTGAAGGTGAGTGAACACGAGGAGCTGCTTGCCCGCATCGACGAGGCCGGGATCATGCCCTCCACAGAGATGATGGTGGGGATCGACTCGGACACCGAGGAGTCCATCCGCGAGACCTACGACTTCATCGAGCGCACGCGCATCTCGATTCCCCGCTTTTACATCCTCACCCCCATGCCCGGCTCCGAGCTCTATGACCAGTACAAGGCCGAGGGACGCCTCCTCCACGAGGACTATAAAAAATACGACGGCACGCAGTGCGTCCATCGTCCCGCGAACATCGAGCCCGAGAAGCTCACGGAGATGTACTGGTGGCTCAACCGCAAGGTCTTCTCCCTGCCCTCCATCCTTCGTCGCACCGTCCTCAAGAAGCAGGCGGCCCGCCGCCCCGGCGTGCACCTCTTCGCCCTGGGGGCGAACCTCCACTACCGCCACTACATCCAGCGCGGCATCACCCCCAACATCTTCTGAGGGGGACTACATCTCGAGATCGAAGAGATTGGCCAGATAGCGAGCGTAGGAGTGCTTGGCGGGCCGCCGCACCAGCCGCAGCGAGCGCCGCACGATGAGGGGGAGGAGCACCAGCGTGATCCGCTCGGCGTGCTCGCGGAGCACCTCGGGATGCTCCCTGAAGCGCTCGATGATCCCCAGGAGGTTCTCCGTCAGGGTAGTGACCTCCCGCTGAAGCAGCTTGAAATCCTCGTCGGGGAGGACAGCGCCCGTCCCACAGCACTCCTGGCACAGGGGGAAGAGGTGAACCCAGAAAGCTGGAGCCCCCTCGGCGTTGAAGAAGTAGCTGTCCTTAATGCTCCGGTTCTTTCCCGGACCATTGAAGGCCGCATCCGTGGTGTACAGATGTTTCACGTGCGGTCCCGAGTCACCCTCGAGCTGGAATTCACGTTCATTGAAACACACGGGACATACGGTGTAGTTCTTTTCGGGCTGCATGGTTCACCGTCCGGTTTTCAGGATTCGCAGACAGTATCGTTGAATCTTCCGCACAAATCAACCCCTATTGCGGTTTTCGTCGTGTTCGAAGAAAAGCTGCAGACTAGTAATGGAGGGCGATGGAGCCGCCGACGACGACCCAGATGCCGAAGTACTCATTGGCGGTATAGGTGTCGCCGTCTGCCGTCGTGACTGTGTCCTCTTCCTTGAAGAAGTGGCGGTATGCGCGGACGAAGCCACCCACAGAGAGTTGAGGAGTGACGAAGTAACTGAGGCCGGCACCTACGCCAACGACACCGCCGGTATAGGTCTGGGATCCGTCCTCATAGCCGTAGTCGTCATAATTGGTGAGGGAGAGTGCCCCAACGCCAAGTACACCGGAGAACCAGATGTCCATGAGGCCAGCGGGGATGTAGAAGCGCCCCTCGACGCCGACCATGCCGCCCGTAACCTCGCTGTCATAGCCGACTTCGTTGGCCTTGGAGGGGGAGACGGAGCCGCCCAGGTGAACACCGATGGCGAACTGCGGAGCGGAGCGGAAGAGCCAGGAATAGTAGATCCCGCCGCCCGCGGAGTGGTAGTTGGAGATCTCTCCGGTCATGGCGGAGATGGTGGCAGACCCCTCGTGGATCTGGCCGATGCGACGGGGCTGGAACATGCCGGGAATACCGGATCCCGCGTTGGGTTCAGGTCCGGGACCGTAACCGGGGCCGGGAGGGGGACCGTATTGTGCGCTCGCCAGGGAGGGGAGCAGCAGAATGGAACCGATGAGGATAAGCAGAGTCTTTTTCATGTTTTCATCTCCTTTTTGCGGCCTTCCCCGGCCGCGCGTTTTCATTGACTTGGATCGAGCAAGAAATATTCATCACCTGGGCTCTTTCTTCCGCAAGGAGTGTACCACCGGAGCCACGCTCCTCACATTTTGGACACACCTTGTCAAAGCACACAAAGTTATAGCATTTTATCCGCCCACTTCCACTTTTTCCTCACCGGATGGTCACGGCACTGTCAGAAATGTAAACGCGGAGTGGCCGCCATTCCCACGTCACCTGTGACCGTTCATTCACACTGCCGACGCTGGCGGGCCACCTCGTACAGGACAATCGCCGCCGCCACAGAGGCGTTGAAGGACCCGATACGTTCTCCCTGCATGGGGATGGAGAGGCGCAGGTCCAGGCGCGCCTCCAGCGAGGG
>QKIM01000403.1 GCA_003249585.1 Deltaproteobacteria bacterium | reverse complement strand
TTCTGGCCACGCCCGATACCGAGACGCCGTTGGGGCAGCGAGATCGTGCGCTGATGGAGCTCCTGTACGGCGCGGGCCTCAGACGCAGCGAGGCCGCGGGGATCAACGTGGAAGACATCGCATGGAGCCCGGAGCTGCTCATCACGGTGCGACACGCCAAGGGCGGTCGGGACCGGGTGGTCCCTGGCGGCCGCGGCGCCGGAGAGGCACTGCAGGCCTATCTCGCCGTCCGCTCCGAGCTGGGGGCGCCCCACGATGGCGGCCCGCTCTTTCTGAACAACCGTGGAAGCCGGCTCTCTGACCGCTCCATCGCCAAAATCGTCGAGAAATACCGCCGCCTCCTCGGACTGGGCGCCGACGTGACCCCCCATACCCTCCGCCACTCATTCGCCACACACATGCTCGACTCGGGGGCGGACCTCCGAGCTATCCAGGAGCTCCTGGGGCACCAGAGCATCTCCACCACGGAGGTCTACACCAAGGTGAGTCTAACGCGGATCATGGATGTTTACGACCGCGCCCACCCTCGCAGCTAGCCCCTCAGGGGAAGACGACCCGGATCAGATACTCCACGTTGCCCTTGGGGCCGGTGATGGGGGACTCTACGGGTCCATCCACCGTGGCCCCCAGGTCGCGGATGGCGCCAATGACCGCCGCGACGGTCTCCGCCCTGAGGGTCTCGTCCCGCACGACCCCCCCCTTCCCGACCTTCCCTTTTCCCACCTCGAACTGGGGTTTTACCAGACTGTAGAGCACGGCGCCGGGGGCAAGGATCTCCATGAGCACCGGGATGACCTTGAGGATGGAGATGAAGCTCACGTCCATGACCGCCAGCTCGGGCCGGGGTTCGAACTGGGAAGCCGTCGCGTTTCGGATGTTCAGCCGTTCCCAGACGACAACCCGGGGATCACTGCGCAGGCGGTAGTCCAGTTGCCCGTACCCCACGTCCACGGCGTGCACGAGGCGGGCGCCGCGCTGCAGCACGCAGTCGGTGAATCCGCCCGTGGACGCACCCACATCGAGGATGACGCGCCCCGTCACGTCCGCCTCCCAGTGGTCCAGCGCCGCCTCGATCTTGAGCCCGCCCCGGGAGACATAGGGGTGGTCCTTCTCCTTGATCCGGATCTCGGCGTCCACGGACACCCGTGCGCCGGGCTTGAGCTGGGGGATTTCATTGACAAGGACCTTCCCCTCCATTATTAATGCGTGCGCTCTGGCACGTGATGGAACGAGCCCCCGCTCGACGAGGAGCGTGTCGATCCGATCTTTCGCTGCAGAATCCCTGCTCATGGAATCGCTCCGGTTCCCGCCCGGTTTGTATCCGGGCGCTTTCAAGTCTTGAACCTGTAGGTTCTTTGTGTTATCAACAAATGAATTTCAGGTCCAATGAAAACCGGCTCCCCACCCGCAACTGGTGCGTGAACTGGGGCTATGCGGAGAGAATGGAAGAAGTAACTGGTTTCCCACAAGTTTTTGGAAGGTATCTCCTCCTCCGTCGGCTGAGCCGCGGTGGAATGGGGGAAGTGTATCTTGCCAAGTCGGGCCAGATTTCCGGATTTGAAAAAATAGTCGTCATCAAGCGCATCCTCCCACACCTTTCCCAGGACAAGAACTTCTCCAAAAAGTTCATCCAGGAAGCCAACATCGCCATCAAGCTCAGCCACGTGAACGTCGTGCCCGTGCTTGAGGTTGGCAAGGTGGCTGGGGAGTTCTTCCTTGCCCTCGAATACGTCGAGGGGCGGGATCTGCGGGCCATCCAGTCGGCCTGCTACAAGCAGAAATCCCTGCTTCCGCCGTACTTCGCCCTCCTCATCGTCCGTGACATGCTCACCGGGCTCTCCTACGCGCATCGCCGCATCGACGAGATGGATCGCAAGCTCAAGATCGTCCACTGCGATATCAGCCCCCCCAACGTCCTCGTCTCCTACCACGGCGAAGTGAAGATCATCGACTTCGGCATCGCCAAGTCCATCCAGATGTCCGAGGAGCGCGACGAGGGACAGATGGGATTCGGCAAGTTCGGCTACATGGCTCCCGAGCAGGTGCTCAAAGGGCAGGAGGTAGACGCCCGAACGGATCTGTATTCGGCAGGGGTCGTGCTGTGGGAGCTGCTCACGGGCGAGAAGATGATCATCTTCAACGAGACGACCCCCTACAAGGAGATCGCCAAGAAGGTGGTCATCGAGGTCCCCAGGCGCCCCTCGGAGGTCAACCCCGCCCTGTCGCCGGAGCTCGACGCGCTGGTCATGAAGGCCATCGCCAAGCAGCCCCAGGACCGCTTCCAGTCCGCCTCGGAATTCCGCGACGAAGTCCAGCTTGCGCTGGTCAACCTCGCGCCGTCGGTCACCAACGACACCCTGGGCGAGTACATCACGGAGCTGTTCAACTACGAGGTCGCCGAGCAGCGCGACATGCTGCGCGAGGCCAAGCTCATCGACATGAACATGTACCAGATGGAGCTCACGACGGCCATGGAAGAGACCGTCTCCTTTGCCGTGGGCGACGACTGGCAGGATGTGACGGGGCCGGCACGGCCGGGACACGGCCGCGCTCCTTCCAGCGCCTCGGGCTCCTATCCCCCGCCGCCGCCCATGGACTCCCGGGCGGGCTCCTTCTCCCCCGCCTTCCAGTCGGCCCACCCGCCGATGGACCTTCAGCCTACCCCCAGTTACGCCGGCGCGGTGCAGCCCCGCTCGACAAACACCCTCGTCTACTCTGCCGCAGGGGCTGTTGCAGTCCTCGTGCTGATCCTGGGAGGCTGGTTCCTCTTCCGCGACAAGAGCGGAAACACCGTGACCCCGGCGGCACCATCGGTCACCGCGCAGAACACCACCTCAACGACCACGGAGCCCATGATGGGCAACGACATCATCATTCATCCCACAAAAGACGCGACCCCCAAGGTCATGGTCCCCGAGGTGATCATGAAACCCGTGGAGCCCATGGGAAAACCCACCATGGCCATGCATCCGAGACCCGTGGTCATGAAGTGGGTCCCCCGCCCC
>QKIM01000253.1 GCA_003249585.1 Deltaproteobacteria bacterium | reverse complement strand
GGTGTGGGCACACCGCTCACTCATGAGCTTGTCCGAGCCCTGGACCCCGGAGAGCGCGTACAGATTCTGCTGGAGTGCGACGCGGCCGACAACACCCCCGGCGTCCTGCCGGACATCATCACGGTGACCCTGGACACCAGCGCTGCAGTGCTCGACTGCGACGACTCGAATCAGGACATGGTGATCCCTGTCGCTGCTGGAAGTGATGCTCCCGACCTCAGAGTGCAGCTCGACGCGCCCACGGAAGCCACCTGTCCCTCGGTGCCCATCACTGTAGAAAACAACGGGTCCCAGGACGCCACCGGTGTGGAGATCCTCTTTTTTGCCGGTGATCCCTTCCAGGGAGGAATCCCTCTGTATCGGCATTCGCTCTCGTCGACCCTGTCCGCGGGAGACTCTGTCAGTGTTGACGTGAATCTGCCCGACTTTCCCCGGGGCCGCCCCATTCGCATCTGGGCCCTGGTCGATCCCGATGCTGCCATCCCCGAGTGCATGGAGGCCAACAACTTCGCCATGGCCCCCATATGGATCACCTGCCCCTGACTCAGAGGCTGTCCCCATTGGGCGACCTCCTGGCCTCTTGCCTCCCCTTTGCTTTTTCGGGCTCATTCTGCAATCAGCGGGGGCGGCGGCGGATGACCGCGACGAGGGCGAGGCCGATGAGGAGCATGAGGGGGATGGAGGAACCGCTGGAGGAGCCTCCGGCCGATGCGCTGCACAGGTTGCCTCCCTCGGCCGAGGTGAGGGTGTCCGTTCCCTCGTCACCGCGCAGGGTAAAGAGCACGGTGTCCTCGATCCCCTCCATGGAGGCCTGGACCGTGTTGAGCCCCATGCCTGGCAGGTACGCGATCTCGGCGAAGCCGTACTCATCGGTCTCCACGTTCATGGTGCGCGCCCCGGTCTCCAGGACGCCGTCTCCACCGGTGACCTCGAAGGTCACGTACTGGAAGGCGACGCCGTTCCCGGCTTCGTTGAGGACCCGGACCACGAGGGGACTGGGCAGGGGCTCTCCCGACATGCCCCACTGGCCGTCGCCGGCGATGTAGACGAGTCCGGTGGTGTCCAGGCGGGTGACGTCGAAGGTGTTGGACTGGGCGGACGTGCTGCCGTCGGTGACGTACAGCGCGATCTGCTCGGCGGGGTCGAGTACGGCGAATTTGAAGGAGATGCGACCGTTCACCAGCGCGGGCGTGATCATGGGAGAGAAGCGAGGCGTGGTGCCGCTGGAGACGATGGAGAGGCCCAGGGGAGAGTTGTAGCCCGTGAGGCGGCGCCCCGTGGGATCCCGGGCTTCGATGGTGACCGTGAAAGCCTGTCCCTGGGCCTGGGGAGAGGGGATGGTCTCGATGAAGAAGTTGTCCGCGCCCTCGGTGTAGATGTAGGAGACCGACATGGGGCCCTGGACAGGGGTATCGCCGCCCTCGCCGGAGAGGATGATCTTGAAGGTGAGCCAGGGAAGGGGCTCCAGGAGGGGGAAGGCGTAGGCGAGCCAGGCGGGGGTGTTTGCGTCGTAGAGGCTCGTCACGGGGACCCAGGCGCTGCCGTCGAAATACAGCCAGGTGGTGCCGCCGTCCTGGGAGACCTGATAGGTGATGGCGGTGTCCTCGGGGATGTCCGTGGGTTCGTAGAAGAGGATCTCGTCCCAGGCGGTGATCATCAGTGGGACCGAGAGGGTCGGGGTGACCACCGTGGCGGGGCCGAGGCTGAAGTGCGGGGCCGATGTCGTCCCACTGACGGTTGTCTGGGGCGCTGGAGAGACGAGAGGGCGGTGATCCGTCACGGAGGTGAGGTGCCGTTCGTCCGCCAGGGAGGCCTCTTCCATGTAGGCCGCCACCGGACCGTCACACACCAGATGGTTCCCGGCGGTGAGCTGGGTGGTGAAGAAGATGCGGTTGGCGAAGGGCGGCGGATAGGAGGTGGAGATGTCCGTGGCCAGCGGTGTGCCGTCGGCGCTCTCGATGGTGCAGTGGGTGGCCGCGTCCTTGGCGGTGATGAAGAGGTAGCTGCCGTTCATGGGGAAGCGGTAGCGGGTTCCCAGGAAGGCGCGAGGGAGGAAGGCGATGGCCTCGCCCCCGTTTCCGTCGCCGTTGGCGATGGCCCCGATGGGACCGTCGGCCTCCAGGTGCACGGCAGGACCGTCACCGCCGGCGCCGGCGTTGGGAAGGGTGACGTATCCCGTGGAGTTGACGATGTGGGTGGTCTGGGTGCCGTCGGACCAGGAGGCGGTGACCGTGGTGTTGTCGTTGAGGGCCGCCACATGGATGGTGCCCGTGGCGCCCCCCCATAGCTCCGTGGCCGCGGGGAGCAGGGGGTGCCCGTCGTTGGCCTCGACGGTCTCGTGGAAGGCCACGATGGGGAGATCGGAGGTGATGAAATAGGAGACACCGGCCACGTCCTGGTTCAGGACGAGGGTGGTGGCGTCGTCCACGGTGACGGTGGCCAGGGTGCCTGCTCCCGTGGCGAGGGTCACGCTGGCGGTCCCCGTGGGAGAGTAGAGGTGGAAGACGTCGGTGGAACGCTGGGCCGGATAGACGAAGAGGGTGCCGGCCATGGAGTAGGGGACGAAGGTGTCCGAGCAGTCGTTCGTGGCCCACATGGCGTAAGGGCCCGAGGCCGAGATGGGGCCCGCGGGGGCGATGAGAGAGGTCACAACCGCGGGATCGAGGGTGAGGGGTGTGGCGTCACCGACCTGGAAGTCTATGGCGTCCTCCATGGGGATCACCCGGGCCTGGGCGTTTTCCGGATAGAACCAGTAGCCACCCTCCACGGCCTGGGGAAAGGAGAAGATCTCCTCCCAGGAGCCGCCCCCTTCATACTCCTGGTTGCCGAAGTAGAGGTGGAGGTTGCTCGTGCCCTGGGGGATGCTGTCCATGCGGAACCACAGGGTCCCCTCCATGGAAATGAAGTTGAAGTATTCCAGCCAGATGCGGGTAACTTCGGTTCCGTCGTCGAGGAAGAGCCGCAGATCCCGACCGCTGACATGGGCCAGGTCGAAGAGCTCCGCGGGG
>QKIM01000144.1 GCA_003249585.1 Deltaproteobacteria bacterium | reverse complement strand
CATCATGTCCAGCACCTCCCGCGTCACCTTCGGGTTGCGGATGATGCGTCGTTTGTTCCACCGTTTGCCCTTGCAGGACGCGGGGCTGTAACAGGCGATGAGCTGGCGGCGGTCATCGACCACGTAGCGGACGATGTGGGGGTGCAGCATGTAGCCGTCGTTGGCGAAGATGGTGTAGGCCTGGGCGATCTGCACGAGGGTGAGGGCGATGCCGTGGCCGTAGGCGTGGGTCGCCAGGTTGATCTTGGAGGTCCACAATTTGAGGGGCGGCAGGGTCCCGATGTTCTCCGAGGGGAGCTCGATGCCTGTCTCCTGACCGAAGCCCAGATTTACGAAGAGGTTGTACAACCCCTTGGCGCCGAAGAACTCGGCCACCTTGGCGATGCCGATGTTGGAGGAACGGGCGATGATCTCCCAGGGTTTGATGGAGCCCCGGGAGATGGAGATGTGGTCCTTGGGTACCCAGGGGGCCTTGCCCTTCTGCTCCACCTTGAAGTCCAGGGGAATGTCGGAGTCGGCGTGAATCCGTCCGGCGTCGATGGCGCCGGCCATGGTCAGGGGTTTGACGACGGAGCCCAGCTCGTAGGCGTCTACCACGGCGCGGTTACGCCAGGCGTTGGGAGGGAGGACGTGGCGCTCGGCCGGGTCATAGATGGGGACGTTGGCCATGGCCAGGATCTCGCCGGTTTTGGCGTCCATGACGACCGCGGACCCTTTCTTCGCCTTGAACTTCTCTAGACCGGCGACCATCTCACGCTCCGTGTCTTTTTGGATCAGGGAGTCGATGGTGAGGATGACGTGGTTGGCACCTCCCACCTCGATATCAGGGAGCCCCTTGATGAGCATGGTCCCCGACTTGGCGTCGCGCTGTGCCCGGATGGTGGAGGTGGAACCGCGCAGCTCCACGTCGAACCGGCGTTCCAGGCCCTCCTGGCCCTCGCCGTCCACCGAGGTGAAGCCGATGATCTGAGTGGCCAGGCTGCGATAGGGATAGTGTCTGGCCGGCTCTACGGGGAACCACATGGTCCCCTTTCTGAGTTTGATCTTCTTGAGGGCCGCGACCTCCTCCTCGGTGATCTGGCGCTTGAGGTACATGAAGCGCGAGCCCTTGAGGATGGCCGAGAAGAGCTGCTCCTTGAGGCGGAAGGGATCCTCGTGGATGGCGGCGCTGATCTGTGTGGCCAGGTCGTTGACCCGGTTTTGGAGCTTCTTGGAGAAGGCGAGGCTCTTACGATCGGTGAAGGAGGAGAGATCATCGGGGATGGCGCTGTCGTCCATGTCCTTCACCAGGACGTAGGCGAGCTTCATGGGGTCGATGGCCGCCGAGGGGAGCTCTGTGGGGAGGGCCAGCGGATGGTGCCGGCGGTCCAGGATGAAGCCCCGGATGGTGGGGAGTTTTTTTTGTGTGAAGCTGAGCTTCTCCACGGTCTTGCGGTGGCTGTGGCCGTTGACCACCTGGATCCTGAAGGCCGAGAAGGCAAGGAATCCCAAGAGAATCGTCGGGATGGCCACGATCACGCCCACTCGCCAGGTGGCGATGGGGGCGGTCTCGACGGTCTCGACTCCGGGGCCGGACATCCGGGGTTCCGCTTCGGGGACCGGAGTCTTCTCGCTGTGCTGTCTTCCGATGAATCGAACGGTCACCGTGGGCCTTCTTTCGTCGGTGCGGGTTTGATGAACTTGATGGAGTGGGGCACGATCTCGTGCCACCCCGTCTCCTGGACCTTGCTGGTGACGGAGCGGCTGCTGCGCAGGAAGGAGTACTCCAGTTCGAACATGGCTTTGCGTTTCTCCAGTCTGCGCATCATGCGGGTCTGGGCCGAGAGCTCATAGGAGAGGGCGTTCTTGCGCATCTTCACATGGAGGGTCACCACACAGAGCCCCACGATGGTGAGGAGGATGGAGAAGAGGCCGAAGATGACGAGGGGCCTCGGGAAGAGCTGCCTCAGGTAGCTGCCTGCTTCGCTGCGCACCGTGGCCAGGGCGACGGTAGCGGCCCCCGAGAGATCCTCCATGGTACGGCCCATGGTGGGCTCTTCGCCCGCTTCCGTCACCGGCTGTGGCGCATCGGCCGGTTTTCGGTCGGGGAGCACCGGTTTCTTCTTCTTTGGTTTCTTTTTGTGCCCCAGCTGGTCGCCGCTGCCCAGGGGCCTGGTGAACTCCTCGGTGCCGAACAGCTGCTCGATGGAATCAAACTTCATGGCGGCGCTCCACGGTCCGTTCAGGATCTTTCAGGCGCTTGAGCACGCGCAGCACGGAGCTGCGGGCGCGGGGATTCTCCTTTTGCTCGAGCTCTCCGGGAGTGAAGGCTCCCAGGTCGGCGAAGAGCGCCTCGGGGAGCTGGTCCTTGGTGAGGGGCAGGCCTTCGGGGAGCGCGTATTCGGGGTGGGCGAGCTCACGAAAACGCCGCTTCACCATCCGATCCTCCAGGGAATGGAAGGCGATGATGGCCAGGACGCCTCCCTCGTTGAGCAGCTGGGGGCCTTCGTCCAGGAGGATCTTGAGCTCCTCCAGCTCCCTGTTCACCCAGATACGGAGCCCCTGGAAGGTGCGTGTGGCGGGGTCCTTGGTGACCTTGCCGCGCGGCTTGCCCAGGACGCTGCGCACGGCGTGGGCCAGATCACCCGTAGTCTTGAGGGTGCCCTCGTCGCGCATCTTCAGGATGGACGACGCCACGGCCCCGGCACGTTTTTCCTCGCCGTACTCACGGATGACCCGTGACAGCTCCTCTTTCTCAATGGTGGCGATGCGCTCGGCCAAAGTGGGGCCGGAGGTAGGGTCCATGCGCATGTCCAGCGGGCCGGCCTTCTGGAAACTGAAGCCCCGCTCCCCATAGTCCAGCTGGAAGGAGGAGACCCCGAGGTCCGCCAGGATGAAGTCCACCTTCTCGATCCCCAGGTTGTGCACGATGCTCGAGAAGTCGCTGTATGAGCCGTGGACCAGCTCCACCCGGGCCGAGAGGCCGGCCAGGGTCTCTTGGGCCTTGGCCAGAGCGGCGGGGTCACGGTC
>QKIM01000188.1 GCA_003249585.1 Deltaproteobacteria bacterium | reverse complement strand
AAGGGCTTCAGGAGGGAGAGACCGGGATACCGGGCGGAGCTGCCAAGCATCTCCTCGATGCGCATGAGCTGGTTGTACTTGGCCACGCGATCACTGCGGGAGGTCGACCCTGTCTTGATCTGGCCCGTTCCCATTGCCACGACGAAGTCGGCGATGAAGGAGTCTTCGGTCTCGCCGCTGCGGTGGGAGACCACGGAGGTGAGGCCGTTCTCTGCGGCGAGGGTGATGGTGTCGATGGTCTCGGTGACCGTCCCGATCTGGTTGAGTTTGATGAGGATGGAGTTGGCGGAGCCCAGCTCGATACCCTTGCGCAGGCGCTTGGTGTTGGTGACGAAGAGATCGTCGCCGACGATCTGCATTCTCTGGCCCATGCTCTTGTTCAGGGCGGTCCAGCCTTCCCAGTCGTCTTCCGCCATGGGATCCTCGAGGCTGAAGATCATGGGATACTGACGGGCGAGGTCTTCCCAGAAGGCGATCATCTGCTCGGAGGAGAGGATTTCACCGGAAGATTTCCAGAACTTGTAGCCGGTCTTGCCATCTTTCTCCGCCTGGGACCACAGCTCGGAGGCCGCGGCGTCCATGGCCAGGACGATCTGGGGATTGGAGGTGAAGGGGCCCGTGGTGTATCCGGCCTTGTTCACGGCCTCGAGGATGAGATCGATGGCCTCGTTGGTCGAGCGCAGGGAGGGGGCGTAGCCACCCTCATCGCCGACGCCGGTGTTGTAGCCCTTGCTCTTGAGTACCGTCTTGAGATTATGGAAGATCTCGGCTACCCAGCGGATACCTTCGGTGAAGCTCCCGGCGCCCATGGGCATGACCATGAATTCCTGGATGTCGACGGTGCCGTCGGCGTGGGCGCCGCCGTTGAGGATGTTGGCCATGGGGACGGGGATGGTCCGGGCGTCGATCCCGCCGAGGTAGCGGTACAGGGGAAGCTCCAGATAGTTGGCGGCGGCGCGGGCGACGGCCATGGAGACGGCCAGGATGGCGTTGGCGCCGAGGCGGGATTTGTTTTCGGTGCCGTCGGCCTCGATGAGGGCCTGATCGATGGAGGCCTGGTCGAGCGCGTTGAGATCCTGTACGGCCTCGAAGAGTTGACGGTGGACGTGATCCACGGCGTTGCGGACGCCTTTGCCGCCGTACCGCTCGGGATCCTTGTCGCGCAGCTCATGGGCCTCGTGGATGCCCGTGGAGGCGCCGGAGGGGGTGGCCGCGCGGCCGGTCACGCCGCACTGGAGGACGACATCGACTTCGACGGTGGGGTTGCCTCGGGAGTCGAGGATTTCACGTGCTTTAACCTGGTTGATTGCGTAATCACTCATACTGTTGAACATGTCACTCCTTGTGATTCTTGGCTTCCTCTATCCTTAAATAAACCGTGAGGAAGCGATCCGGTTGGAGGTCTGGTGCCGGAGGCCGGCGCGATGAATTAACGGCCTCACAATGAACCATTTTTTTCAAAAGGTAAAGTTTGAATTTAGCGGGCTTACTTATTGACATCAAGTCCTTTGAACGCTTATAGTGTCGCCGGGCCAACCGCCCATGGAAGCGGTAATCCTGTTCATACATCATCTGATTGAAAGGTAGATGTCCATGTACAAAAAGTTGATTTTTCTGGCTTTAATCGTATCCTTTTCTTCGCTTTCCTGCTCCGAGGACGAGAACGATCCCAAGCGGTGGGTGAAAAAATTCAACGAGAGCGCCAATGAGAGAAAAGAGGCACTGAGCAAGCTGGAGTTCATCTACGAGGTGGACACGACCCTGCACACCGTCTGCAAGGAAATCATGGCTCCCAAGGCCTGGGATGCCAAGCTCCGCATGATCGTCAACCTGACCGAGCCCGGCGCCGCCCGCGAGGCAGCCATCAGCCAGGGCAAGAAGAAATTCAATCAGTACAAAGGCTTCTGTGGAAAATACTTCAAGAAGCTCGATGACCGGATCCCCAAGTTCCGCAAGGTCGTCATCCCGGCTATCCTCGCGGCCCTCAACGACACCACCAACGATTGGCACACGGATCTGCTCATCAAGCTCCTGATTCGCTTCCAGGACGCCAAGCAGCCCATCGAGCCCGACAAGATCCAGGCCTATTTCATCAGGGTTATCCGTGAATTCGGCGACAAGTCCAAGTACCTCACCAACCGTGAGAAGATCGACGCCCGTACGGTTGTCGCCATCCGCGGTCTCAAGAAGCTCAACGAGGCCAAACCCCATCCCGATACGTTCAAGGTTCTCGCTGCCCTCCTGAAGAAAATCTATACCGCTCCCGAGGAGTACGATTCCATCTCCCAGGTCCGCCTCTCCATGGTCGAGATGCTCCTCGACCTGCGCGGCAAAGACACCAAGTCGTCCCTCTACAAACAGTTCTCCGAACAGGCTGCCCAGATTCTGGTCGATATCATCCGCCGCGGCAAGCACGACACCGCCGACGAGGCCCACTACTGCCAGGACAAACCCTGCAAGCAGAACTTCCTCATCAACAAGATGGCCGCCGTCAAGCTCGGTGAGCTCGGCATCGCCAACAAGGACACCAACCAGACCCTGGTCACCTGTCTGTATTCTGTTGAAATCGGTATCGGTAACCGCCGTAAATCCTTCCGTGAATGCAAGGTCGCCCTGTCCAAGCTCTACAAACCCTCCCTCAAGGGTGACAAGATCGACCCCGTGGGCATCCTCGCCCTCCTCGCTGAAGGTGACCCGGCCCGCTATCCTCTGTCCTACAACGCCAAGAAGGACAAGTGGTACGCCTACAAAGACGGCGACAACTTCGTCATGTACGGCAAGGACAAGAACCAGAACGCCACCCGCTCCAAGTCCGTCAAGGAGTGCATGGCCAACTACGACAAGTTCCGTAAGTCCGATTACTTCAAGTATGTGACCCGTCGTCGCTGGCGTGCCCTGAAGCAGTTCCGCGGGCGCGACACCAAGACCGAGAAATTCGACGACCTCTTCGACAACTTCGTGAAGGCCCACAAGGCCAGGACCGACAAGTGGGGCGAGAGCGCCTGCAAG
>QKIM01000029.1 GCA_003249585.1 Deltaproteobacteria bacterium | reverse complement strand
CGCCAAGGGAGAGCTCCTCGATCACATCCGGACCGGCGGTACCGCCGTCCTCCCCGCCACGGAGCCCCGGCTCGTCGCCCGCGCCGAAGCACAGGGGCTTCGCGTGATTACCTTCGGTCTGGGCGAAGGCACCTACGCGGTGTCCGACCTCCTCTCAACCCTGGAGGGGGGCGCCTTCACCCTCACCTGCCCTGCCGGTGTCCTCACGGTCCACTGTCCTGCCGGCGGTGTCCATCAGGCCCTCAACGCCGCGGCCGCCCTCGCCGCCGCTGTCACCTTCGGCGTCCCCCTGACCGAGGCCGCCCGGGCCCTGGGCGGCGCTACCCTCCCGGGGCAACGATCCCGCGTGGAACACCTCGGGAGCATCACCCTCTTCAACGACGCCTACAACGCCTCCCCGAGCTCCATGGAGGCGGTCCTGACCATGGTCCGCGACGCATGGGACGGCCCCTTCCACCTCCTCCTCGGAGAGATGCGGGAGCTGGGCGACGGTTCACCGGACTACCACCGCGAGCTGGGGCGTCTGGCCGCCTCCCTCGGGGCTGCCTCCATCACCTATGTGGGTGCCTACGGCGAAGCATTCGAGGAAGGGGTCCATGCGGGCGGGGCCACCTGTCAGAGAACCCCCGAGGCCGACGGGGCCGCCCCCCTCGTCTCATCGCAGCTCACCCCCGGCGATCTCCTCGTGGTCAAGGGATCCCGGGGTGTCCATCTGGAACGCGCCATCGAACGGCTCATGGTACCGTAAAGGAAGTGCTATGTTTTTTCATCTCTCTTTCTGGCTCAAGGATCACTCCGGCTCCTTCACGTGGCTCAACGTCTTCCGCTATCTCTCCACGCGCGTGGTGCTCTCGACCCTGACGGCGCTGGTCATCTCCTTTCTGCTGTCCCCCTGGTTCATCAAGCGCCTCCAGTCCCAGCAACTGGCCCAGCCCATCCGCGACGACGGCCCCCAGACCCACCTGCAGAAGCAGGGCACTCCGACCATGGGCGGGACCCTCATCCTCTTCGCTCTGGTGCTCCCCACCATCCTGTGGGCTGACCTGACCAACATCTATGTATGGGTGGTGCTCACCATCACGGCACTCTACGGCGTCCTGGGGTTCCTCGACGACTACCTGAAGGTCTCCAAGAAATCTTCAGCCGGCCTCGCCGGGCGCTTCAAGCTCATCTTCCAGGTGCTCATCGCCGGGGCCGTGCTCTACTACCTCTACGGGACCAACGCCACCGGGCTGCCCGACGCCGCCAAGTTCTCCTTCTCGCTGCCCTTCGTGGGCGTGCACTCCTACCCGATCCTCCCCTTCATCCTTTTCCTCCTCATCGCCATCGTCGTGGTCGTCGGGGCTTCCAACGCCGTCAACCTCACCGACGGGCTGGACGGGCTGGCCATCGGCCCCGTCATCCTCAACGCCTTCGTCTTCATGATCATCGCCTACGCCCACGGCGCCGTGGTCTACGGCAAACCCGTGGCCCACTACCTGAAGATCATGCACCTGCCGGGGGTCGAGGAGCTCATCATCTATTGCGGCGCCATGATCGGGGCCGGCGTCGGTTTCCTCTGGTACAACACCTATCCCGCCTCGGTCTTCATGGGGGACGTGGGTTCCCTCGCCCTGGGCGGCGGACTGGGCGCCCTGGCCGTCATCACCAAGAACGAGTACGTCCTCTTCATCTCCGGCGGCATCTTCGTCATGGAGGCCCTCTCCGTCATCATTCAGGTGGGGTACTTCAAGATCTCAGGCGGCAGGCGCATCTTCCTCATGGCCCCCATCCACCACCACTTCGAGAAGAAAGGATGGGCGGAGCCGAAGGTCATCGTGCGGTTCTGGGTCATCTCCTTTATCCTGGCCCTCCTCGGGCTCGTCACCCTGAAGCTCCACTGACGGCAGACTTTTAAGGCGCGGCCCCATGAGCAACCGATCCCACCGTAACCGCGGACTCATGTCCATGAACGCCATGCGCCGCGACGGGACCGCCCACTCCTCAGAGACCATCGGCGAGGAGCCTCCAGAGAAGACTGCACACGTCGTCCTCAAGACCGACTGCATCGACCTGCTCGCCGCCATCCCCGATGGCTCCGTGCAGCTCATCGTCTGTGATCCGCCCTACAACATCCGTCTCGCGCACTGGGACGACCGCGACGACTACCTCGCCTGGGCCGCCCGGTGGCTCGCAGAGGCCGAGCGGGTCCTCGCCCCAACGGGAAACCTGGTCCTCTTCGGCGGACTGCAGTATCAGGGGGAGGCGGGATCCGGCGATCTGCTCTCGCTGTTATCGCATCTGCGTGTCCACAGCGGCCTTCGGCTGGTCAACCTCATCGTCTGGAACTACCCGAGCGGCATGAGCGCCCAACGCTTCTTCGCAAACCGCCACGAGGAGATCGCCTGGTTCGGACGCACGCCCCGCTACTACTTCGATCTGGACGCCGTCCGGGAACCCTACGACGAGGCCACCAGGGCCACCTACCGCAAGGACCGCCGTCTGCGTCCCGAGACCGTGGAGAAGGGGCGCAACCCCACCAACGTGTGGCGGCTCCCGAGGCTCAACGGCAACGCCAGGGAGCGCGTCGGACATCCGACCCAGAAGCCCGCGGCCCTCATCAGGAGGATCGTCCGGGCCCTCTCGGCGCCGGGGACCGTGGTGCTGGACTTCTTCGCCGGGAGCGCCGTGGTCACCCGCGTGGCCATCGAGGAGGGCCGCCACAGTGTCTGTGGTGACGCCGAAGAGACCCTCGCCGGCTACCTGAAGGCTCAGCTCGCGCAGTTGCCCCCGGAGGGGACATACCCGCCCTACGGCATCACAGATTCCCTCGACCCTGCCCATCCCATTTTCACCGGCCTCTAGAACACCAACCAGTTAGCGCTGGCCCGTCGTCCTCGCGCAGGCATGCACCCAATATCCCCAATTAAATCGATACGCAGCATGGTTTCCTGTCTACACGGGAAAGACGCAATGTCCGGCGAGAGAAGCCTCTGTCGTCAAAACTGGTCGCCGCTCCAGCCGCAGATGGCCCAGAGGTGCCCTCCACTCACGCCCTTGTTTTACCCGGCCGACGTGCTACCCTCTCTGGGAGCCTAAAGACCACCCGGATCACCCAAGGAGAAGACCAGCCATGTCCACTACCCAAAGGTCTGTCACGAGCCTGTTTACGGCCATTCCCACCATGGAAGGCGCCGGAGTTCACCTCCACCGGGTTTTCGGCAACCGCGAGGTCCCGCACTTCGACCCCTTCCTGCTGCTGGACGACTTCAGTTCAGACACGCCGTCCCACTACCTGAAGGGGTTTCCCTGGCACCCCCACCGCGGCATCGAGACCATCACCTACGTGCTGGCCGGCGAGGTCGACCACGGGGACAGCCTCGGCAACAAGGGTACCATCCGCGCCGGAGACGTGCAGTGGATGACCGCCGGCAGCGGCATCATCCACCAGGAGATGCCCCGCGGAGATGATCTCGGCCGCATGCACGGGTTCCAGCTGTGGGCCAACCTTCCCGCCTCCCACAAGATGATGGGGCCCAGGTACAGGGAGGTGCTGTCGGGCACCATCCCGACGGTCGAGCTCCCCGGCGGGGCAACGGCGCGGATCATCGCGGGCTCCCTCCAGGGGACACAGGGCCCCGTGACCGACGTGGTCACCACCCCACGGTATCTGGATCTCACGTTCCCACCCAAGGCCTCGATCACCCTCCCTGTTGAAACAACCCACACCTGCTTCGCCTATATTTTTGAGGGTTCCTTCGAGTTCATGGGCGAGCGCCCGCTGGAGGTGTCCCGACGCACCCTCGCCGCCTTCAGCCACGGCGATGAGGTCGTCCTCAAGAGCACGGCCCTCGGAGGGCGCCTGCTCCTGGTCAGTGGATCTCCCATCGGAGAACCGGTGGCCTGGTACGGCCCTGTGGTCATGAACACCAACGAGGAGCTGGAGCTTGCCTTCGAAGAGTACCGGGCGGGCACCTTCATCAAATAGCCAGAAACGAAAGAGGGACTCGCTCTCCTACATGCCGCGGAAAGCGGCCATACGAGCCGTGTCGGGGGCGTCGACAACTCCGCGTTCCGTGATGATGGCGGCGATGAGCTCGGCCGGAGTGACGTCGAAGCCGGGGTTGAACACGGGGATGCCGGGCACGGTGACAGGCACCTCTCCCACCCGGCGGACCTCGTCCCCGTCGCGTTCCTCGATGGGGATAAGATCACCCGAGGGGAGCTCCCAGTCGAAGGTGGACAGGGGCGCGGCTACGTAGAAGGGGACACCGGCGGCCTTGGCGGCCAGGGCCACCATGTAGGTCCCGATCTTGTTGGCGGCGTCGCCGTTGGCGGCGATGCGATCGGCCCCCACCACCACGGCGGCGATCCGTCCCGTCTTGAGGAGATGCCCCGCGGCGGTGTCGGGGACCAGGGTCACGGGGATGCCGTCCCGGTGCAGCTCCCAGACCGTGAGGCGGGCGCCCTGCTGTCTGGGGCGGGTGTCGTCGGAGTAGGCCATCAAGAGCCTCCCCTGCCGGTGCAGGGACCGGATGACTCCAAGGGCGGTCCCGTAGCCAGCCGTGGCCAACGCACCGGCGTTGCAGTGGGTGAGAACCGCGATGGGACCCGGGGGGAGATCCCGGGTGAGTCGGTCAGCCCCCAGATCCCCCATGGACACACAGGCGTCATAGTCCTCAGAGGTGATGGTGTCGGCGCGCTCGCGCAGGGCGGCGAGGCACTGCCCGCGATCTGCACTCCAGGGCACCTCTTCCATGCGGTCGATGGCCCAGAAGAGGTTCACCGCCGTGGGACGCGTAGCCCGAAGGCGCGCCGCCGCGGGAGCCATGAGCACCCGAAAGGACGCCTCGTCGCCGGGCCATGACGTGAGGGCCAGCACCCCGAGAAAATAACCGTATGCCGCGCTGCAGCCGATGGCGGGGGCACCACGGACCACCATCTCCTCAATGGCAAGGGCCGTCTCCTCGAGGGTCGCGAGGGAGAGCCACCTTTCCTCCAGGGGCAAGAGGCGCTGATCGAGAAGATGCAGGGTGTCGTCGGAAAATCGAAGGGGGGTGATGCCGTCCATGGATGCTCCTTTGGTGCCGTTGCACGGAGCCCGCGTTGTATCACAGTGTCAGGGGATTGAACAGAAGAGAGACCGGGGGCCGCGAGGACCCCCGGGGGGAAAATTCAGAGGACTAGGGGCACAGGGGGTGCGCGCCGCTCATTCCGGGGATGGAACAGAACTGCGTAACAGTCATGTTACGATCGAGACCGAGGCGCCACATGGCCTCCTGGCCGGTGGGAGCGTCATCACTGGAGTAGATCCTGGCCGGGAAGGAGGGCATGCCGTCGGCCGCCTCGTCGAAGGTGAGACTGTATTCAGACCAGTCGTCGGAGAAGTTGGAGATGAAGTAGAGCAGGGCGACCCACACCTTCAGTTCGTTGAAGTCGTCGCCGTCGATGGTTCCGCTGTTGTCAGAGTCACCGGGGGTGGCGTTGAAGACCAGGGAGGCGACCTCGGCGGAGACGTTCATGTCGACGACGGTGCCGTCCTTGCGCTTGGGATCGATGATGAGGTTCTCACCGAGGGCGTTGCGGGCCTCGGGGAGGAGCAGGGCGACGTAGTAGTCCACGGCGATGCGGATGAGGCTGGTGGCGTCAGTGAGATCGATGGGGGTTCCGACCCCGGGAGCGAAGCAGTTCTTGGTGGTGAAGGCATCGTCGACGGGGCAGGCATAAGCCATGACGACGCGGTCGAACTGGTCGCCGGCGGGGTCATAGATGAACCGGACACCGGAGGGGTTGAGGTAGTACTCGAAGGGCACGTTGCCCATGATGGACTCGACGTTCATGTTGAGCATGATCTTGAGCTCAGTGGGGTGAACGTAGAAGGAGATCATGGGATAGCCGGGGATCATGTCGGGGCCGATGCCCAGGGGGAACATGCGGAAGGCGTCGGCGGCGGCTACGGCGCCGGTGTTGCCCATGAAGAGCGGGTCACGGACGGCGCCGGCCTCGGCGACGGTCATGGTGACGGGGCTGGCGTCGAAGGTGGGATCCATGGCAGAGGTGAGACCGTCGGCGACGGCCATGCCGATGGTCTGGTTCATGACGGCGCGCATGGCGTCGGCGACCACGAGGCCCGCGGGGCTCTCAACATCCTGCCCCGTGGGGAGGGAGACGTAGGCGTCCCAGTGGGGGACATCGAAGGTGGTGTGGGCGATGGGGGTGGCCGAATAGGTCATCCCGAATTTGGGCTCGAGCACCTCGGAGTCCAGCATGCCCACATAGAAATCCATGATCCCGGCCACGGTGGCGTCACCCATGATGGAGTCATCGATGTGGTGGATGGTGGCGGTGGCGTCTTCGATCACGCCTGTGGTGAGATTGAAGGCCACGTCGATCTGGTCTACGAAGCGGCCGTAGTCGCCGGTACCCACGATGCGCGTGTCACCCACCTTGATCAGGTTGGCAGGGTTGGAGATGACCTGGTGGCGGTGACCGGACATGATCACGTCGATGCCGGTGACGTTGGCGGCGACGTCGCGGTCCTCGCCGAGGCCGTTGGCGTTGATGCCCTGGTGGGAGGCGTGGATGACCATGTCGGCGCCGTCGTCACGGATCTCGTCGACGAGGGCCTGGGTCTGGACGTAGCCGTTGACGAGATCCTCGGGATCGTCGTGCCACCAGGTGACGGGCTTGGCCTGGGGGACGTTGGAGTCGGCCTCGATGCCCAGCTTGCCGAAGATACCCACGGCGAAGTCGTCGTCGATGGTCTTGATGACGTAACGGTTGATGGTACCGTTGGCGATGAGGGCCTCGATGCCGTCGTCCGCGGCGCTCTCGGTGCTGGTCACGATGTTGGAGGAGAGCAGCGGAATGTCGAAGTTGATGAGGAAGGAGTCCTGGGCGGCGGTGATGATCACGTAGGCGCCGGCCGCGGTCCAGTCGAAGTCGTGGTTACCGAGGGTGGCGGCGTCGTAGCCCATGAGCATGAAGAAATGGAAGGCCGGGGGAGCCGACCCGGAGAGCAGGTCGACCATGTCGCCCATGAGGTAGTCGCCGGAGTCGACGAGCACCGTGGGGACGCCCTCGGCGGTCTTCGCGTCGCGCACGGTGTTGATGACCGAGGCGATGCGGGCCAGCCCGGACTCCAGGGAGTCGTCATTGAGCACGAGGGGGGTGTAGTCCGTTGCGGGACCGACGCCCATGAGATGGGAGTGCATGTCAGAGGTGCCGATGACGGTGACGTGCTTGATCACGTCGGGGCAGTCGCAGTCGCTGTCTTCACAGTCGATGTCCCCGTCGAGGTCGTTGTCGATCCCGTCGTCACAGATCTCCTGGCAGGCGGCATCATCGACGCAGGCGGCGTCCGCGCAGTCCGTGTCGCCGTTACCGTCGTCATCGATGCCGTTGTCGCAAATCTCGGCAGTGGTGTTGTTGGTGTTGTCGTCGTCATCGTCGTCGCAGGCGGTGACGGCAAATAAAAGGGTGAATACGGTGAAAAGGGATAATAATCGTTTCAGGGTTTTTCCTCCTGATAGGCCACTATAGCACGCTTGATCCGGATCACAAGAGGCGAACGCCTCCGACCCTAAGAATTTCATACATTTTTATACATTAAATTTAATTTAGACGGATTTTTTCACCTGGGGTTGGAATACTGACCCTCCAGGGTTTGCCGGCGGCAGGCCCTCTGAACCGCTCCTGATCCACATCGATGACGGGCCAGGTCCCGTAATGCATGGGAATGACCATTTTGGGCCCGATCAGGTCCGCAGCCTTGAGCGCATCTTCGGGGCCCATGGTGAAGTTGTCGCCGATGGGGAGGAGCGCCAGATCTACTCCCTCGTCTCCAATGAGGGCCATGTCGCCGAAGAGACTGGTATCTCCCGCATGATAAACAGTCACCCCCTCCACGGTGAGGAGCATCCCCACGGGCTGGCCGCCATAGGAGCCGTCGGGCAGGGAAGACCCATGGAAGGCCGGCGTGAGCTTGACCCTCCCCGCCGGGTGCTCGAAGGCGCCACCGGCCTGCTGCCCGTGAAGCCGCTTCACGCCGTGGTTGCGAAGCCAGTTGACTACTTCCACGGACGCTACCACCAGGGCATTGTCACGGGTGGCCAGGGCTATGGTGTCTCCCACGTGATCCCCATGCCCGTGAGTCACGAGGATCATATCCACAGGGGGAAGATCCTGGAGTTTGAGGGACGCTTTGGGGTTGTTGGAAAGGAAAGGGTCGATGAGCACCCGCCCCTTTGAGGACTCGATGAGGAAGGCGGCGTGAGAGAGCCAGGTGATGGCGACGGTCATGTGATCTCCTTTGGAAAATGGGTCGGGCTGCGCCCGTATTTCCCCTCGGTATCATATCGTGGGTGTGGAGGGAAGGGGTCTACTTGGTCAGATTATGGTCGGTGAGGAACTTCTCGACGTAGGTCTTCAGGGAATGCTCGCCCATGTCCTTGAGCACGTAAGAGACGCGCACGTTGGGCTTGCGGATCGTGCAGACCCTGTTGAGATCCATGGGGGTCCCCAGGAGAACGACTTCCGCGTCGGAGGCGTCGATGGTCTCCTCGAGCTCCTTGATCTGATCATCATAATAACCCATGGCGGGGAGCACCTTGCCCAGATGGGTGAACTTCTTGAAGACGGCGTCGATGGAACCCCTGGCGTAGGGACGGGGATCGATGATCTCGCCGGCGTGATATTTCTGGGCGGCGACGAACCCGGCGCCGATGGCCATGCCACCGTGGGTCAGGGTGGGGCCGTCCTCGACCACGAGCACCTTCTTGCCCTCGAGGGCCTTCTCATCGGTGATGGAGACCTCGGAGGCGCCCAGAATACACACGGCCTCGGGGTTCATGCGGCGGGCGTTGGCGACCACGGTCTCCACGTCGTCGGACTTGGCGGTGTTGGCCTTGTTGACGATAATGATGTCCGCGCGGCGGAAGTTGGTCTCCCCGGGGAAGAAGTTCTCCTCGTGACCGGGACGGAAGGGGTCGGCGACGACGATCTCGAGATCGCTGTTGTAGAAGGGCCAGTCATTGTTGCCGCCGTCCCAGAGGACCACGTCGGCCTCTTTCTCGGCCTCGCGGAGGATGGCCTCGTAGTCAACGCCCGCATAGACGACGTTGCCCATGTCGATGTGGGACTCATACTCTTCGCGCTCCTCGATGGTGCACTGATGCTTGTCGAGATCACCGTAGTCGGCGAAGCGCTGGACAGCCTGCTTGGCCAGATCGCCGTAGGGCATGGGGTGCCTGACGGCGACGGTCTTGAGCCCGTGGGCCTTGAGGATATCGGAGATGTAGCGCGTGGTCTGGCTCTTGCCGCAGCCCGTCCGGACGGCGCAGATGGAGATCACCGGTTTCACCGACTTCACCATGGTCTTGTTGGGGCCGAGGATGACGTAGTCGGCGCCGGCCGCGGTCACGCGGGATCCGAGGTTCATCACGGTGGTGTGGGGGAGATCACTGTAGGCGATGTCGCACTGCTCAACCTTGAGCTCGGCGATGAGCTTCTCGAGGTCGTTTTCGTTATAAATAGGAATCCCTTCGGGGTAGAGCTTGCCGGCCAGCACCGCGGGGTAGGTGCGGCCATCGATATTGGGGATCTGCGTCGCGGTGAAGCCCACCACTTCAAACTCTTCATTGTCCCTGTAATAGGTGTTGAAGTTGTGGAAATCTCTGCCGGCTGCGCCCAAAATCAGAACTCGTCTTTTCGTCATGGTGTACCTCTATAGATTCCTGATTTGGTTGTAAATACGAGGCGCGAGACAACCACTTTGGAGCGCCTCGACGGTCAGCACCAGAAATCCTGCTGACCGCTCCACCTGTATAAGGACTGAGGTTCCCCTTGGCAACCTCAATCTTGACGAGGCCGAAAAATAATTGTTCCCGGGGCCTTTGGTGTCACTCCCCGATGGTGCCGGAGTGCACGACCTGATTCCTGCCGTGTTCCTTGGCGTAGTAGAGGGCCTTGTCGGCACGTTCGATGAGCTGCTGCTTGTGGATACCCTGGGCAGGGTAGGTCCCGATCCCCAGGCTGATGGTCGCCCTGAAGGGCCCGAGATGGGAGTCGAAGGTCTGCCGCTCCACCTCCTGCCGGATACGCTCCGCCAGAATACGGGCACCCTCGGCGTCGGTGTCCTCGAGGAGGAGGGCGAACTCTTCGCCGCCGTACCTCGCGGCGAGGTCGATGGTGCGGACGGTCTTGTCCAGAATGGAGGCCACCCGCTTGATCACCACGTCGCCGACGGGGTGGCCGTAGGTGTCGTTGACGGACTTGAACTTGTCGATGTCCGTGATGATGACCGAGAGGGGATTCCCCGTGCGCTTGGCGCGCTCGAGCATCTCCGTGAACTTCTCCTGGAAGGTCCGGTGGTTGGTCAGTCCCGTGAGGCCGTCGGTTGTGGCCATGGTCTCCAACTTCTGGTACATGAGGGCGTTCTGCAGGGTGACGGCCACCTGGTTGGCGATGACCCCCAGCATGTCCCGCCGGCTGCGCGTGAAGATCCGTCGCTCCCGAGCCGCAAGGACAAAGGCGCCGAGCACTTTCTCCCCTACGGTGAGGGGAAAGATGAGGACGCTGCCCATGGTGGAGAAGGAGATCTCCGGGGTGGGCACCACCTGCTGGTTGGGATCCCTGAGCTCGCCGTTCACGGGCATGTGGTGGCGGTTTTCCATGGCGATGGTGAGCAGGGAGCGCTTGAGGGGCAGGGTGCGTCCTTCCAGCGGTCCCATGAGCTCTCCCTGTACCCCAAGGAACTTCAGATCTTTTTCCTGATTGAGGACCAACGCGGCCTCCTCGAAGGGGGCGATGGATCCTGCGGCGTCGAAAGCGGAACTGACCACCTCCTCGAGGCCCAGGGCCACGTTGAGCATGGCGCTTGCCTGGAAGAACTTCTCCTGCTCGAACTTGGACTGTTCCACACTGTGGAAGGTCCTTTCAGAGGAGAGGGCTCGAATGATCTGATCGGCGCCGTTCTTGAAAAGCCGCAGGTGTTCACGGCTGAAGGGGGCCTGATCCGTACGATCCCCACACAGGACGCCCCTGAGCTGCCCGTTTTCAAAGACCGGTACACCGATGAAGCTGCCGATCTCCTGTGGTCCGTTGTAGTAGGGCAGCGCTCCGGCGCCAAAGCGCTTGGCGAAGTCTCCGAGGATCAGAGGCTGCTGGTTGCGGACGATGTTTCCGATGGTGCCCTTGATGGCATTGAACGCGGAAGGATCCAGGTAGGGGCTCATGGTGGAGGCCTCTTTGATGGAGAGCTTCTGCCCCTGGGGATCCAGCCAGAGGAGAACACAGGAGGAGAGTCCCATGGTCTCGCCCATGAG
>QKIM01000550.1 GCA_003249585.1 Deltaproteobacteria bacterium | reverse complement strand
CAGAGACCTCCCATCCACGCCCGGTGAGCCCGAGGCAGGCTCCGTGGAGAACCTCCCCACACTCATGGCAGACAGCGTGACCGATCCTGTCAAGACGTTGAGCTATGCCGTCTTTACGCCGCCAGTCACAGGCGGAGGGGGGAACGCAAGCGCCCTGAAATCCACTTCCGACGACGACACGGAATCCATGCGGGGGCGGTATCAGGTGGTCCGGGAGCTGGGCAAGGGAGGGATCGGCCGCGTCCTGTTGGCGCTTGATGACCGGGTGGGACGACAGGTCGCGCTCAAGGAGCTGCTCACAGGGCCCTCGAACGGGACCTCCGCGTCCCAGAGCGTCAACGCCCGGTTCCTTCGTGAGGCCCAGGTCACAGGGCAGCTCGAACACCCCGGAATCATTCCGGTCTACGAGATCGACCGCACCCCGGGGGGCGAGCTCTTCTACACCATGCGGCGCATCCGGGGGAAGACCCTCGAGGAAGTGCTCCGGAGCACTCCAGACCTCAAGGCGAGGCTGCTACTGCTGCCACATTTCCGCGATGCCTGCCAGGCGATCGCCTATGCCCACGCGCGTGGAGTGATCCACCGGGATCTCAAACCAGCCAATATCATGATCGGTGAGTTTGGAGAGACCATCGTGCTCGACTGGGGGTTGGCCAAGGTCCTCGGGGAAAAGGACCGCGAGGCGTCACGCCTGGAGGGGACCCTGGAGCAGCTCCGGCACGTGGACGGAGAGGAGACCGTGGCGGGGGCGACCCTGGGGACGCCGGTGTACATGCCCCCGGAGCAGGCGCTGGGCAAGATCGACCTCATCGATCACCTCAGCGACGAGTATTCGCTGGGGATCGTGCTCTTTGAGCTCATCACGGGCACCAAACCCTATCGGGGGGCCAACGCGCTGGACGTGCTCATGCGTGTGGTCTCGGATCCCGTGCCGCCCGTCGGCGAGCGGGTTTCCGGCGTCCCCCGGGAGCTCCAGGCCATCGTCGCCAAGGCCACCGAGAAGGATCGGGATGCCCGCTATCCCTCGGTGCGTGCGCTCGTAGCCGACGTGGAGCGGTACATGGCCGGGGAAAGAATAACGGCCTACGAGTACAGCTCCTATGAGCTCTTCACCCGCTTCGTCCGGCGGAACCGCGCGCTGGTCGGGGCGGCGGTTCTGGTCCTCCTGGCGCTGGTCGGGACCCTGGGCATGACCCTGTGGTCCTACCGGGGAGAGCGTACGGCCCGCAAGAAGGAGACGTCCGCGCGACGGTCGGCGGATCGGGCCAGGGAGAGGGCTCAGCGGGCTCGGGGACAGGCGCTCGAGGCGCTCGCCGGTGCCCGCAGGGCAAAGAACAGTGCCCAGTTGCGGTACGCCCAGGCCCTCCAGGAGAAGGCACACCGGTATCTCTCGGAGCGCAAGTACCTCTCTTCGTCGCTCATGACCGCCTACTCCATGTACTACAACCCCGGTTCTCCCGGGACGCCCCAGAGCGATCCCGCCTTCGCCGCACAGGAGAAGACCGCGGGGACACTGCTGACGCTCAATCGCGGGGATCTGCTGCTCTCCAGAGCGCTGGCCCGCGGGGAGCCCGTGAGGCGATTCTACCTGCCGGGAGGGAAGGAATTACGGAAGAATACCCACCTGTTCACGATCCACCTGGATCATGGGCGACGCAATATGGCCTTCTGTGGTGGAGAACGGGAGGTGCGCATCGTGGACCTCGCCACAGGGAAGGTTCGGATCACCCTGGGTGGGTTCCAGAAAATACCGCTGTGGGCGGTCTTCGATCCTCGTGACCGCTGGATCGCCATTGCAGCATGGGATGGAAGCGTGCGCCTCTTTGACCCCCGCAAGGGGACACCGCTTCGTCGGTTTGCCGCCCATGAGAAGCCCGTGACCCAGATTGCGGTAGATCCACGGGGCGAATTCTTCGCCTCGGCAGACGCCGCGGGGAACGTGAAGCTGTGGGACACCCAGACCTGGGTGCCGCGCAAGGACCTTGTGGGCCACAAGGCACTGGTGACCGCCATGCTCTTCTTCGATGATGGGCGAAGGCTGGCCACCGCTGATCTCAAGGGGCGGCTGGAGATCTGGGACGTCGAGACCGGGAGGAGCATCCATTCCATCGCCGCCCACCCCCAGGCCATCGTCAGGATGCGGCTGGATCCCACAGGGCGACTCCTCGCCACCGTGAACCAGCTGGGGAATTCCATCCGGCTCTGGAACGCCAGGGAGGGAACCCCCTACACCGAGCTGTCCCGCCCCGACTTCCGCCCCCTCAGCGTCGACTTCTCCCCCGATGGCAAGGAGCTGGCCGTTGGACTGGAGGACCGCACCATCGAGCTGTGGGATCGGGAGACGCTCTCCGTGGTCGCAAAGATCCGCGGACAGGGCGACGAGGTGGCGGACGTCCGGTTCACGGGTCGGGGCGGACGGATGCTTTCGCTCGCCTATGACAGGGAGCTCATCGAGCGTGACCTGGGGCACCCTCAGCAGGTAAAGACCTTTGCGGGATACGAAAAGGAGCTGTACGGCCTGGACTACTCGCGGCGCGGGATGTTGATCACGGGCGGGGTTGACAGACGGGTGATGCTGTGGCGCGTCGCCGACCGGCGGCTTCTGGCGGAACATCTTGATCACACCGATGTGGTCTCCTCCGTACGATTCTCACCTGACGGCCTGCGGTACGCCACGGGGTCGTGGGATCGGACGGTCCGGCTCTACGACATGGGTCAGAAGACCCCGAAATGGACGCTCAAGGGGCACCGCGGGAGGGTCCAGGCGCTGGACTTCTCCCCGGACGGGCGGACCCTTCTCTCCGTGGACTCGGGCCGCCGGCTTCACCTGTGGGACGTCGAGACCGGGAAGCTGCTGCGGACGCTGTCGACCTCCCGGATGCCTCTCGCCGCACGGTTCTCCCGGGCGGGCACGGACATCGTCTTCGTGGGAGATCGGGGGCTGGTGGGGGTCGTCGATACCCACACGTGGAAGACCACCCCAATACCCGGGATCATGAAGGGACACGTGGCGCATCTGG
>QKIM01000086.1 GCA_003249585.1 Deltaproteobacteria bacterium | reverse complement strand
CGTGCTCGCCGGAGAGGGTGCCGCCCAGGCGGATGGTGGTGGAGAAGAGCTCCTCCACCGCGCGGGGAAAGCGGGCCCGGGCGTCGTCGTCGTCGGTGACGAAGTTGATGTGCAGGTTTCCGTCTCCGGCGTGGCCGTAGCACCCCATGTGCAGCCCGTGGCGGGCGGCGATGCGCTGTACCTCGCCGACGGCCGTGGGGATGTAGGCCCGGGGCACGGCGATGTCCTCGGAGATCTTGAACCGGTGGTTCTCCTTGAGGCGGGTGCTCACCTGCCGGCGGGCGGCCCAGATGCGGCGGCATCCCGCGGCGTCCAGGGCGGCGTCGACGGACAGCGGATCCCCTGCCTCCAGGATCTCAGCGACCCGCTCAAGCAGCTCGTCGTCCTCGGGGAGCCCCTCCAGCTCGCACAGGATGGCCCCGCCGGCCTCGAGAGGAGTGGAGAACCCCTCGATGCCGCTGATGTTCTTCAGGGAGTAGCCATCGATGAGCTCCAGGGCCATGGGGTGCACCGAGGAGGAGAGCAGGGCCGTCACGGCGTGGGCCGCTGCGTCCAGATCCCGGTAGAGGGCCAGGACGATGCCCGGCTCCCGGTGCCGCGGGATGAGGCGCAGGATCAGTTTGGTGAAGACCGCCAGGGTTCCCTCGGAGCCCGTGAGGAGGCCGGTGAGGTCATACCCGGAGACCCCCTTGATGCTCTTGCGCCCGAGGTTGAAGCGCCGGCCTCCCATGGTGACCGCCTCCAGTCCCAGGACGTACTCGCGGGTGACGCCGTAGCGGAAGGCTCTCGGTCCGCCTGCGTTCTCGGCCACGTTGCCCCCAAGGGAGCAGGTGTCGAGGCTGGCGGGGTCGGGCGGGTAGAAGAGGCGATGCTCCCAGACGGCCTGCTGCAAGGTCTGGGTGACCACCCCCGGCTCCACGATGGCGATGGAGGACTCCTCGTCGATGTCCAGGATGCGCTTCATGCCGTCCAGGGCAAGCACCACGCCTCCGGTCACGGGAAGGGCGCCTCCGGACTTTCCCGTCCCCAGACCCCGGGGCGTGACGGGGAATCCCTCCATGGAGGCGAGCTTCAGGAGGTTCTCCACCTCCAGGGGGCTTTGGGCCAGAAAGGCCGCCTGGGGATAGTAGGGACCCTCTCCCGACTCGTCGGTGGCGTAGGCCGTGAGGGAGGTCTCGTCCACCACCACCTGGCGTGGATCGAATTCGCGACGGAGCAGCTCGATGACGTCCATGACGCGAATCAGTTCCCGAGGATGCGGGCGACGGCCTGGTCCAGGCGGTCGTCGGTCACGGTGAGGGAGGCGCGGAAGTACCCCTCCCCCTCGGGGCCGAACATGTTCCCCGGGGTGACGAAGATGCCGTGCCGATCGAGCAGCAGCTCCGTGAAGTCCGCGCTGCCCATGCCCGCCGGAGTCTTGCCCCACAGGAAGAAGGTCCCGCCCGGCAGGGGCGCCTCGGCGCCCAGGTGCTCGAGGGCCGTCTGGAGTTTCTCCATGCGTCCCCGATAGGTCCGGCGCTGCTCGGGGCCGAAGTCGTCGACCAGATGATCCAGCGCATAGGCGCCCGCAAGCTGGACCGGCTTGAACTGCCCGGAGTCCATGTTGGTCTTCATGATGTTCATGGGTTTGAGGAGCTCGGGGCTCCCCACGGCGAAGGCCAGGCGCCAGCCGGTGATGTTGAACATCTTGGAGAGGGAGTGGAACTCCAGGACGCACTTCCTGGCCTCGGGCCACTCGAAGAAGGAGCGGGGTCGCTCGCCGAACCAGATCTCCTCGTAGGCCGCGTCCGCCACGATGATCAGGTCGTTGGCCAGGGCGAACTCCAGCGTCTTCTCATAGAAGGCCGAGGGAACCGCCGTCCCCGTGGGGTTGTTGGGGTAGTTCACGTAGAGCAGGGTCGCCTTTTTCGCCACCTCGGGATCCACGTCGTCGGTGTCGATGAGGAAGCCGCGCCGGGCGGGGGTGGGCAGGACGTGGGGGACGCCGCCCATGAGGGTGGTCATGGTGCGGGGGATGGGATAGGCCAGGGAGGGGACCAGGTTGACCGTCCCTTCGGTGGTGTAGGCGATGTAGCAGTTGCCGATCCCCTCCTTGGAGCCGATGAGGCCCACGACTTCGTCGGCGGGATTCACCGAGACATCGTAGCGGCGGGCCATGTAGCGGGCCGCGGCCTCACGGAAGGCGAGGGTGCCGATGTAGGGGGAGTAGTTGTGGTTTCCATCCTCGAGGACGAGCTCGGCGATCTTCTGCCTGAGCGCCAGGGGGGGCGGCGAGTCGGGATCGCCAACGCCGAAGGAGATGACGTCGACCCCGCGGGCCTTGAGCTCGGCGAGTTTGCGGTCGATGGAGGCGAAGAGATATTCACTGATGACGCCGGTACGTGACATGTGCTTGAACCTCGTGTAAGATGCGGACCATTGCAGCGGTATCCGCGTCTTTCCTCTACCATAGCGCCCCTCCGTTGTCATCAATTTTACCCCCAGTGGAGTGCCCATGAAGAGTCCTCTCGACCTCAAGTTCGTCAGCCGTATCATCAACCCCGGTCCCCTCCTGCTCGTGGGGACGAGCTGTGAGGAGTGGTTCAATCTCGCCCCTGTGGCCTGGTCCATGCCCGGCTCCAAGAACCCCCCGACCATCTTCCTCACCGTGGGGGTTCACCACGCTACCTGGGAAAACATGGTCCGCACGGGGACCTTTTCCTGCAACGTGGTCTCCCGGGACCTCGTCCGCGCCGTGGCCTATCTGGGCGCCCACTCGGGCAAGGACTTCGACAAGGTCGGTCGGCTGGGCATCCCCGTCAAACCGGGGCCTGCCCTGCAGATGCCCCTCCTCCCCGATGCGCCCGCCTGCTTCGAGTGCGAGGTGCTCTCCCTTGACCCCAAACGTTCGCTGGTTCAGGCCGTGGTGCGTTCGGCCTTCGCCGACGCCCGGTGGTTCCGGGATCGGTGGCTCGTGGAGCAGGGGTTTGCTCCGGTCCACCATCTGGGGGGTGACGCCTACCAGGCGGGCGGGGAGGTCATCC
>QKIM01000314.1 GCA_003249585.1 Deltaproteobacteria bacterium | reverse complement strand
ATAGAAAAAGGGGCATTCGCCGGGATCCGGTTTGGCAGATGTCTCGGTATGATCCTCCCATGGAGGATGTCCCCACAGGAAGGCAACGGTGTCGGTCAGTGGTCAATATCAGTGGAATTCGCGGCGCATGGTCAGCGCGCGAGAGATGGTCACCCGGTCGGTGTACTCCAGCTCGGTGCCAAAAGGAATACCGGCGGCGATACGAGTGATCTTCAAGGGGCTGCCTTCCAGATGGGCATAGATATACTGGGCCGTGGTCTCTCCGTCCACCGTCGCATCCAGCGCGAGCAGCACCTCCTGAAAGCCCCCTTCGCGGATCCGTTCAAAGAGCTCTTCCATGCGGAGATCGCGAGGAGAGACACCGTCCAGCGGGGAGATGGTGCCGCCCAGGACGTGGTAGTGTCCGAAGAAGGCGCCGGAGGCGTCAATGGCCAGGAGATCCTGAATCTTGGAGATGACGCACAGGACCGTCGCGTCCCGGCGGGGGTCCTGACACAGGGGACAGGCCTCTTCCCGCGTCTTGTAGAATCCGCAACTGGGACAATGGTCGACGGTACGATACACCTCCAGCAGCGCCTCGCTGAGGGTAGTGCCGATGGCTGATTCGTGGTCGAGAAGAAAAAAGGCGAGCCGACGGGCGCTCTTTTTGCCGATACCAGGCAGGGCCGAGAAGGCGTCGATGAGCTTCTCGATGGGTTCGAGCTGCATGTCAGAGACCCAAAGGTGAGTTCTGGAGCATGGAACCCAGGGGGCCCAGCTCTTCCATGGTGATCTCCTGGGCACGTTCGCGGCACCGCTCGAGGACGAGGTTGACGGCTGCAGCCGTGAGATCGGCCAGCATCTCGATGTCCTCAAGATCCGTGAGGGCGGGATCATAGTCGATGGTGCTCACGCGCATGTTGGCGGTCGCCGTCACCGTGACCATGCCGCCTCCCGAGCTGGCCGTCACTTTCTCGGTGGCGAGCCTTTGCTGCATGCGCTGCATCTTTTCCTGGAGATCCCCCATGGAGGGCATCATTCCGGCGAGAGAGTTGAGATCGAAAGAATCGTTCATTGATCGTCCTCCTTCATTCGTTGTCCAATGATGGTCCCGCCCAGATTGTCCAGGAGCTGGCGCACGACCGGGTTGGCCCGTATGGTCTCGTCCACGGCACGTTCCCGCACCGCCTTCTGCTGCTTCTCGAGTTCGTAGGGCGAGGCCACGGGGACACCCTGCGGCAGATGCTCCCAGGATGGCGCCATCTCTTCCTTGGAAGTAGTGGAGATATCGAGGGTGATGGCGTGCCCCGTGAGATCGCTGAAGAGGGCTTCAGCATCTTTGGTCTGGCCCTGGAGATACTTGATGGAGAAGGTGTTCTCGCCTTCGGGGTAGCGCAGGGAGAAGATGAGTTCGCCCGATGGCCCCACCGTGCAGGCGAACCGGGCCGACTGCAGACACACGTAGAGCCGGCCATGGGACTTGGAGATCATCTCGAGAAGGCGAAGCCACTCCTTGAACCCAAAGTCCTGGGCAGGTACCCTTCGGAGATTCTCCTCCTTGGCTGGCGCTGAAGGAGCCATGGCGGGGGTGTTCACCGGAGACGCTGTCGCTGTTTTCAGCGGAGTTGCTGTCGCGGCCTGGGCCCTGGGCTGAGAAGAGCGGGGGGGCACAGCAGGGCTTTTCCCTGAGACAGCGGGCGAGGGTGGCGTCGTGTGGGGAACCTGGGAAGATCTCCCGGCGGGATTTGTGGCCGTCGGCGCAGTGCCCTGGGAGAAGCGGGTGTTGACGGCGGGCATGGCGCTGCGGGCGCCAGTCTCGAGGCGAGACAGGCGGTCAAAGAGCTCCGCAGCGGGCGTGAGTGGTTCAGCCAACACCAGGTCCATGAGGAGAAGCTCGAGGGCCGTCTTTGGGGAGAGGGCCCTTGACACCGTGTCCAGCCCGTTGAAGAGGCGCAGGAACAGGTGATGGATATGCTGCAGGGTGTATCCCTCGAGGCTCGCGGTCAGGGTGTCCAGGGCCGCCTCGGTCGTGAAGACCAGCTCCCGGGGATTCTTGACCGTCTTGATGACCATGAGATCACGGAAGAAGGAGACCAGGGACTTGGTGAAGTGGACGATGTCGTACCCCTCGAAGAACACGGCCTGCAGCCGGGAGAGCACAGTGTCCCCGTCACGCGCCAGCAGCGCCAGCGCGATCTCGGTCAGGACGGCACGGTCCGTGATCCCGAGGATGCCCTGGACCTCTTCCTCGGAGATGACCCCCATCTGGTGGCTGGCGAGGATCTGATCGAGGATGGACAGGGTGTCGCGCACACTCCCCTCACCCTCCATGGCGATGAGGGTGGCGGCCGCCTCCTCGATCTCGAAGGACTCCCTGGCGAGGATGTCCACCACATGCCGGGCCAGTCGTGAGAGCTCCACGCGCTTGAAGTCAAAGCGCTGTACCCTCGACAGGATGGTCGCCGGGATCTTGTGCGGTTCCGTGGTGGCAAAGATGAAGATGACGTGGGACGGAGGCTCTTCCAGGGTCTTGAGCAGGGCGTTGAAGGCGCTCACCGTGAGCATGTGCACTTCGTCGATGATGATGACCCGGTATCGTCCCGAGGAGGGGAGGAAGCGGATGTCCTCGCGCAGGGCGCGGACATTCTCGACCCCGGTGTTGGTCGCACCGTCGATTTCGAGGACATCAACCTCCTTGCCGGCCGTGATGTCCACACAGTGGACGCACTGATTGCAGGGGCTGGGAGTGGGGCCTTCAACACAGTTGAGGGCTTTGGCGAGGAGCCGGGCGGTGGAGGTCTTCCCTGTTCCCCGAGCCCCTGTAAAGAGGAAGGCGTGGTGGATCCTCCCAGAGGTCAGCGCATTGGTCAGGATAGTGATGATATGTTCCTGTCCGATGAGCTCCGAGAAGGACTGCGGTCTGTATCGGCGTGCGAGAACGAGATATGCCACTGTAGTTGACGCGGGGGGTGAGGGTGATAAAGGAACAGCCCACGAGGCTCCAGGCACCCGTTCATCCGGCTACCGTTGCTTCCTCCCGGACCTG
>QKIM01000054.1 GCA_003249585.1 Deltaproteobacteria bacterium | reverse complement strand
GATGGGGACAGGGTCCCGTTCCAGGATCTGGGCGATGGCCCGGGCCAGTTCCGCGGTGTATTGGACGAAGCCATCCTTGCGCTCTCTGGCGGCGCGGAGCTTCTCCTTTTTCTGCAGATAGTTGCCAAGCTCCCGGGCGCACAGCTGGATCGCCAGCTTCATCTCCGAGATGATCTCGCCGTAGTGGGCCACGGCCTCCTTGCTCTCGGAGGTGAAGGGCACCCACACAGAGGCCAGATGGACGATGATGACCAGCGGACCCTGAGGGAAGCCACCTTTGGGCTGGGTGATCCCGTACCGCCGCCAGTTGATCTCCATGATGGCCCGGGAGATGGCACAGGCCTTCTGCTGATAGAGCAGCGGCACCCGGTTCGCCAGACGCATGATCTGGGCCGGGGAGGTCTTCGCCTCCTTGCGGGTCATCTCATTATAGGTAACGCGGATGGCCTCGAACTCGTCGTCGGTGAGGGATTTCACGCGCTTGCGCCGCGCCACCCCCGCCTTGTCCGCAAGGTCTCCGGCCTTCTTGCGGGTGAAGCCGGGAAGCTCCAGCAGGACGGCGGCGACGGTCTTCTCCTCGGTGAACTCGACCCCGGCGATGGAGCGGTCATCGACGTCGGCCGTGTCCACGATGCCCTTCAACTCCCCGCCGTAGGCGAGCGCCACCTCGACGATGAAGGGGCTCCCCTTGTACACCGAAGGCGGGCGGGACTTGGAGATGTAGAATTCCGCGTCGGAGATTTCCCGAGAGAGGCCCCGCCTCAGCAGCCGCTCCCCGATGGGAACGATGGCCGTCGCCGAGGGGGCCATGATCTTAACCCTGGGAATGGCCTTGTGGATGGCCTCGATCTCTTCCCCCTTGAGTCTCTTGGGGGAACGGGTGCCGGCCACGCCCGCTTCGTCGCAGATGTTCTGGGCGACGTTGGGGGTGACGCGGCTGAACTCCCGCTGCAGCGCCCCGGAGAGTGTCCGCGAATCGGTCTCCCTGAGGGTCTTCATGAGCATGCCCAGCTCCACTCCGTAGGGATGGGGGCGGATCTCCTGGGGTTCAGGGGGCAGCGTCTCGGAGACCCGCGGGAAGACCAGGCTCCCCTTGGGACCGTCGTAGTAGATGGCTGCGTGGGGGTTGGCCACCGCAGTCTGCCCCAGGTACTCATCGATGCTGTGGCGCCCGGACTTGTAAACCCCCACGATGTCGATGGAGACGGAGGTGCCGTGGTCGTGGGCGAAATCCACTTCGGTGTCGTTGACCACCCGTGGCCGGTTGAGCTTGAGGTCGAGCACCAGCTCGAAGAGGTGCGCCGGACGTCCCGGCCCGGTCCGGGAGATGATGCGCACGGGACGCCCCGTGGTCAACTGCCCGTACATGCCGGCGGCGGAAATCCCGATCCCCTGCTGCCCGCGGGATTGCTTGAGGGAGTGGAACTTGGACCCGTAGAGGAGCTGTCCGAAGATCCGGGGAATCTGCTTCTTGACGATTCCCGGGCCGTTGTCCAGAACCGTGATCCTGAGCTTGTCATCCTCGAGGTTCTCGATGATCACATGGATCTCGGGGAGGATCCCGGCCTCCTCGCAGGCGTCGAGCGCATTGTCCACGGCCTCTTTGACCGTGGTCATGAGGGCGCGGGCCGGAGAGTCGAAGCCCAGCAGCTGCTTGTTCTTTGCGAAAAATTCGCTGATGGAGATGGAGCGCTGCTTCTTCGCCATCTTCTCGGCGCCGGAACGTCTCCCCGGAGGGACAGCGGAGTCGGTCTCCACGTCGTCGTCCACGGTGTCATCCACGTCATCGGCCGGAGTATTCTCCACCCCGGTGTCCAGATCGTCTACGGCCTCGGCCGGCTCAAGGATGGTGTCTTTGTCAGTCATCGGAAATCAGTCCTCGTGGCCGCCCGCAATGGGGCGACCAGGTCACATGCTGCGCAAGTCGCGGCTTCCCCCGGCACGACGCTCTCCCGCCGGGATACACGCCTTGGTGTCCCGACGCCGGAGGTGGCCGGTCGGGTTCTGCTCTACCACGCAATGGGCCCGTTGGAAAGGGGGGAGTGAAACACGAAGAGGGTTCTCTACTTGGACCTCAGGACCTCTTCGAGACGGCGCTGTACGGTCCGGCGATCATCGAGGGTGCGGACCACTTTCAGGGTCGCACGAAGGACGCGCTCTGCGTCCTTTATCCGATTTTGGGAGATCATGAGGTCCACAAGGTTGAGGGCATGACTCACGTCAGAGGGCTTGAGGTGGTAGGCGCTGAGCCAGGCCTTCTCACACTCCTCGGTGTTCCCGTAGGCCTTCCAGATCTCCCCCTCAATCTTCAGCAGGTTGAAGTTGTTGGGATCCATCCGTTTGAGCCGGTCCATATACATGAGGCTCTGCTGATAGTCCTTGGCCCGGTACTGGAGGAGGACCATACGCAACAGGAGTCGCTGGGATCCCGGGTGCTTCTCCACCAGCCGGGAGAGATATCCCGTGGCCTTGGCGAATTCCCCCTTGGCCGTGTGGAGGTTGACGAGACGCCACACCAGGTTGTCGTTGCCCGGCTCCTTGGAGAGCCGCTCCGTGAGGGCCCTGACCTCACCCGCCTGGTCAGGCTGCTGCCGAAGCTTGGACCACGCGAAATAGCCGATACTCCCGAAGATGAGAAAGAGGAAGATGGCGAAAAGTGCAGCCCGGGTGCGGATGGCGCCGTGGCGTTCTGCACAGGACGGGCACACATTCTTTCCCCACCGCTCGTGAATGCACTCGGGACAGCCGGGAGACCGGCAGACATCGCAGGTGAGCAGAGCGGGCTCACCGGGGTGACGGGGGCAGGCGCCGGCCCGTTTCCTCGGTCGCGGCGCCCGTTTCTTCATGGTCAGGCCTGTTTCAGGGCGTCGAGGAAGTGCTCGTCCTTGGCGAAGACCTCGGCCTGCTGGTGGTAATCAAGGAAGTGTACGTAAATGGCCACATCCTGCGCGCTGAAGTCGGCCTCGAGCTCACGGGCCTTCTCGCGGAGAACCGGCTCGGGGACGGTCTTGAGGAAGGATTCATC
>QKIM01000176.1 GCA_003249585.1 Deltaproteobacteria bacterium | reverse complement strand
ATTATACCCGTTTCCTGCCTGCCCCTGTGATCCGGTTCCATCATCCGTTAATCCGCTCCCCCATCCGTTGACAGACCATCCGTTGCCTGTCCTTCCCTGGCAACCAACAACCGGCAACTGGCAGCTAACAACTAACAACCAGCAACTACCAGCCAGCAACCAACAACCGGCGCCTACCGTATAATGGCTAGAACAGGAAGCGTGCTATGAGTTTCTTCTATCGATACTCCCAGTGGGACGGCACCCAGAACATCCCGCCTCTGGACCCTGACGACATCCTCGCCGGCCTCACCGACGACCTCATGAACTTCGGCGACCTCCAGCACGCCCTCAAGAACCTCCTCCAGCGTGGCATGCGCAACCCCATGGGCCAGCGCATGCAGGGGCTGCGCGACATCCTCCAGCAGCTCCGCCAGAAGCGCCGCCAGGCCCTCGATCGCTACGACCTCAGTTCCGTCTTCGAGGACATCCAGAAGCGCCTGGAGGAGATCCTCGATCTGGAGAACGAGACTCTGGACCGCAAGCTCGACGACGCCCGGAAGCAGATAGAGGGCGGCGAGTCCAGCCTCGACCAGTTCGAGAAGGCCCTCCAGGACGCCCAGAAGCCGCGCTCCGGCAAGGGATCAGATCCTCAGCAGGATGACGAGGAGCGGAAGCGCTTGGCCGAGATGCTCAAGAACATCACCGAGAAGAAGAAGAACTTCCTCGAAAACCTCCCGGAGGACGCCGGCGGCCGCGTCAAGGAGCTACAGAACTACGAGTTCATGGACCCCGAGGCCGGCGCCAAGTTCCAGGAGCTCATGGAGATGCTGAAGAAGGCCATGATGGACTCCTTCTTCAAGGACCTCTACAACCAGATCGCCAACATGAGCCCCGAAGACATGGCCCGCATGAAGGAGATGCTCCGGGACCTCAACAAGATGCTCTCCGAGAAGATGGCCGGCGGTGAGCCGGACTTCGATGGTTTCATGGAGAAGTACGGCGACCTCTTCGGTGACAACCCCCCGCAGAACCTCGATGAGCTGATCGAGAGCATGCAGTCCGGCATCGCCGCCATGCAGAGCCTCCTCGACAGCCTGCCGCCGGAGATGCGGCGTCAGCTCCAGGATCTCCTCATGGACAAGGTGGGCGACCCTGACCTCCAGCGCGAGCTGAACGAGCTCGCCATCAACCTCGACATCCTAGGCACGGGCGAGATGCAGAACCAGTACCCCTTCCGCGGTGATGAGGAGCTTGACCTCCTCCAGGCGATGGGCTTGATGGGCGACCTCCAGGGCCTTGACGAACTCGAGAAGGACCTGGAGAAGACCCAGTACGGTGGCAGCCTCGACGACATCGACGAGGACAGGCTCCGGGAACTCCTGGGCGATGAAGCGGCTGAAACCCTGAACCAGCTCAAGCAGTTCCTGGAAGTCCTGGAGGAGGCGGGTTACATCCGTCGCAAGGGTAACGCCTGGGAGCTCACTCCGCGCGGCGTCCGTAAGCTTGGCGAAAAGGCGCTCGGCGAAATCTACCAGCAGCTCAAGAACTCCGCCTACGGAAAACACCAGCAGCAGGACAAGGGGCGCGGCGGGGAACGGGCCGACGAGACCAAGGCCTACGAGTTCGGCGACCCATTCCACCTGCACCTGGGTGAGACCCTTATGAACGGCATCTACCGCGAAGGCCCGCAGGTCCCCGTCCGGCTGGGACAGGAAGACTTCTCTATCTACCGCTCCGAGACCCTTACCACCACGGCGACGGTGATGATGCTCGACCTCTCATGGTCCATGGCGCTCCGGGGCAGCTTTCAGGCGGCCAAGAAGGTAGCGCTCGCGCTCCATAACCTCATCAAGACACAGTTCCCCAGGGACAGCCTGTACGTCGTCGGGTTCTCGGCCTATGCCCGCGAGCTGAAGCCCGAAGATTTGCCCTACGCCCGCTGGGACGAGTCCGTGCTCGGGACCAACATGCACCACGCGTTCATGCTGGCGCAGAAGATGCTCGCCCGGCACAACGCCGGCACAAAGCAGATCATCATGATCTCCGATGGCGAGCCCACGGCCCACCTCGAGCACGGCCGCTCCTACTTCGCCTACCCGCCCAGCCCCATCACGATCCGCGAGACCCTGAAAGAGGTGCGGCGCTGCACCCAGAAGGGGATCGTCATCAACACCTTCATGCTGGACCGCAACTACTACCTCAAAGAGTTCGTCAACCAGATCGCAAAGATGAACAAGGGCCGCGTCTTCTACACGACGCCCGAGCGGCTGGGTCAGTACATCCTCGTGGACTACGTGGCGCAGAAGCGCAAGCGCTTCGGCGAGCGCGCCGCGTGAACCAGCCCCGGTGATCAGCCGAACCCTCGAGATTCTCTCCGTCGTTCCGGCTAACCTGTTCCGCGCCGCGGGCCTGCTGGTGCTGCTGCCGGTTGTCGGGACTATCGGTTACATGGTCATCGAAGGCTGGGCCTTCATCGATGCGGCCTACATGACGGTGATCACCCTCACGACGATCGGCTTCCACGAGGTGCAGCCCCTCGACAATGCGGGCCGAGTGTTCACGATGGTCCTGGCCGTGACCGGGGTCGGGGCCATGTTCTATGCGTTTTTGGGACTGTTCCAGTTCTTGCTCGAAGGGGAACTGGCGGCGTTCCTGGGGGTACGAAGAATGAAGGGAAGAATCGAAAGCCTGTCGGACCACTACATACTATGCGGCTATGGCCGCGTGGGGTCAGAGATCGCCCACGAATTCGCTCACAGAAACGTGCCTTTCGTCATCGTGGAAAACAACCCCTCCACGATCGGCGAGGCCCAGAAGCAGGGCTATCTCATCGTCGAGGGTGATGCAACCTCGGATGCGGCCCTTCAGGAGGCTGGCATTGACCGCGCGCAGGGACTCCTCGCCGCCTCCGACTCCGATTCCGGCAACACGTTCATCGTCCTCACGGCCAAGACCCTGCGCCCCGATCTCTACGTCGTCTCGCGCGCCGGCCGCACCGAGAGCGAGTCGCGAATGCAGCGGGCCGGCGCCGACCGTGTGTTCTCCCCCT
>QKIM01000025.1 GCA_003249585.1 Deltaproteobacteria bacterium | reverse complement strand
CCGTGATGAAGATCTCCGGCTTGGCGGGGGCCAGGGGGAAGTGATAGTAGAGCGGGATTTTGGCCCGCTTGAGGTCCGCGGCCAATGAGAGGGCGTTACCGCGGGTCTCCAGGCCATCGCTCACCAGGACCATGCGGGAGGAGTGCCCCGGGGGGACCAGGGACATACCCAGCCGGATGGCCGAGGCGAGATCGGACTCGTAGACCTTCTTGGCCACATCGGCACGCAGAGGCGGCGATTTCCTCTGCTTCTCCGACACGTAGACGTTGGAGGGCCGCGAGTTGAAGGTGACGAGGCGCACCTTGGCCGTGGAGGCGCGGCGAGACGTCAGGAGCCGGGAGATCACCTCCCGGCTCTCCGCGAGCTGTTTGTCCCCGATGGAGGCCGACGTGTCGACCATGAAGACCAGGGCGACGCGGCGCAGCTCTCCACGGGTCGTGGGACGGGCCAGGGCCAGCACGATGAGCGCAAACAGGGAGTACCGAAGCAGGAACATCAGGATCTTCTGGACGAGCGAGAGATCCGAGAGGGTGGGGAGCAAAAGCAGGACCGGCGGCACGAAGAGCAGCAGCAGCGCCTGGGGACGCAGGAAGTCCCAGGTCTCTCCCAGGAAGGGCAGCGAGACGGCGAACCCCTCATGGGGCCGCTGCGTGAGGAAGAAGACCGCCAGGGCCACCTCCATGGCGATGAAGACGGCGACACGCAGGAGGGTCAACTTGATGCGGGGTCTCATACGGTGATCCTCCTGTTGTAGGTGAACCACTCGAGGAGCAGCACGAGGAAGGTGGTGAGGATGAGGGCAACCCAGGGTGCGATCCCCAGCATGAGCAGGAGCCCCAGGGTGCACAGGCCCAGGGTCAGGATGCCCAGGAAGGCGAGGATGGCGCCCCAGACCCCCCTGAGGTAGGTCATGATGAGCATGCCGATGCCCGCCAGCAGGAGGAGCAGGAGGGTCTTCCAGGGCATGGAGTGCTTCTTGGCCACGATGATGTGGGGCGCCTTCCAGCTCCCGGGGGTGCGGCAGGAGATGACCACAGGCTTCGGCGTGTTGTCGCTCTCGTCCTGGGAGAGCAGCGAGGCGGCGATCTTGCGCACCGTCTCCTTGCCCTTGGTGAAGGTGTAGACCCCGACATAGTCGGGACGGAAGGTGAGGTTGCGGCCGGGGATCTCCAGTTTGGAGCCGTCGGGGTAGGTGATGCCGTCGGACTCCAGGGAGAACCGCTGGGGAATCCCCGTGGGATGGGTGGCCAGGAACCCGGGGCTCGTGCCCATGAACCAGTTCACCAGGTTGAGCATGAAGACCGGGAAGGAGATCTGCAGGACGAAGTCCGAGTCCTTGAGCGAGAAGCCGAGCCCCACGAGGCGGCGGCCGTCGTGCGTGTGGTGGAGGATGCCGAAGATGGTGCCGCGGGCGTCGACCTGCATGAGGGGGACGTCCCCCTTGGCGCGGGCGAAGGCCGAAGAGACGCCCCAGAGGTTCACGTCCTTCATGGAGACCCCCTCCATGATGGGGTGCTTGCGTTTGCCCCCGGTCCAGAGGATCTGGAGGTTCTCCTTCACCTGGGAGACGACCTTGAAGGGCCCCCCCTGGGGATTGATGTAGAGCTGGTTCTGGGTCACGGGCACCTTGTCGGGGACGAAATCATTGAAGATGACCAGGTTGCAGGGTGCGCCCCCCTCCTCGGCACAGTTCTTGAGCACCGCGGGGCTGTACTCGTCGGGGGTGATCTTCTCGAAATAGCCGGGGACCAGCAGGGCCGCCGCCTCGAGGAAGAGGTTCTCGCGCCCCACCAGGAGCACCCTCGGCTCTGGTTTCCTGGGGAGCACCGCCCAGGCCCGGTTGTCCATCTCCAGCGGATCGGCGGTCCCGTCTATGGCCTTGAGGCGGGCCTCGAGGTCGGTCCCGACGAGGGGCAGGCGCATGAGCAGAAAGACCTCCTCGCCGCCGGCGAAGGAGAAGCTGCGGGACTCGCGCCAGTTGCCGTCCACATAGAGATCGATGCGTGCCTTCACGGACTTCTTGCCGAAGTTCATGGCGCGCACCAGCACCTCCCCCGTCTCCGTGTCGGTGGGGAGGGGACGGGCCGCCAGCGAGGTGATGGCCAGGTTCGCGGAGGCCGCCTCCGGTTTCACACGGACCAGCTCGATATTGAGCCCCGTGAGATCCACGCGTTTGGTCACGCCCTTGCAGTCCTTGGGCACCGGTGGCCAGTACAGGCCGCTGTCGGCGGGGACCGCCCCGTCGGAGATGATGACCACCTTGGAGTTTGGCTGCTTGTAGAGCAGCTCCGAGACGTAGCGGAGGCCCGCCTCCAGGTTTCCCGGCGTGTCCCGGGGTTTGATCCGGGACAGGGCCGAGAGGAGGTTCGTCTCCTCGGTCTCCCAGGCGCTCTGGGGCACGGGGCTCTGGGCAAAGGTGACGATGAGCATCTCGTCACGGGGGTTTTTGGACGTCACGATCTTGCGCGCCAGGCGGATGGCTTCCTGCCACCGGGTTCGGGGCTCATCATCGACCTCGGGCATGTCCCGGGTCTTCATGGAGGCTGACTCGTCGATGAGGATCACCGTGCGCTGGGCCTTGATGTCTGCCTTCTTCGGCCGCGGATCCCCCATGGTGAGGAGCACCAGCACCAGGATGAGGATCTGGAGCAGAAAGGAGAAGAAGCGGCGCAGAATCCGCGCCAGGAGACTCCGCTGGCCGGCCTTGAGGACCCGCTCCCACAGGAAATGGGCGGACACGGGCACCAGCCGTTCACGCATCTTGAGGAGGTACATGAGCCCGATGAGCCCGGCGAAGATGCCGAAGATCTGGAGCATGAACCCTCCCGAGAGTCCGAGCCAGCTCATTTCAGGAACCCTCCCCGGCGGAAGACCCCCAGCATGAGGTCTTCGAGCCGCTCATCGGAGACGGAGAGAAAGTAGGGGATGGAGCGATCCTGGCAGAAGCGCTTGATCCCCTCGGTGAAGCTGGCCAGCTCGGCCTTGTAGGCGCGCAGGAGATTGCGGGTCACGGTGATGGACTTGAGCCCCCCGGTCTCC
>QKIM01000148.1 GCA_003249585.1 Deltaproteobacteria bacterium | reverse complement strand
GTATCGGAGTCCACCCTGCGCAGAAAACTCAAGAGTTGATCATCCCCGCGGGGGACGAGGGGGGCGTGCGCCTACCTGTCGTCCAGAACCTTGCGGACGATCTCCGTGAGGTGTCTGGGCGTATAGGGCTTCCTGAGAAAATGGAGTCCAGCGTTGGTCTCCTTGTCGAGGTCCAGGATGTTGTCCACGTACCCCGAGGAGTAAATCACCTTCAGATCGCTGTACCGGGCCACCAGGCGCTGGGCCAGATCGTGGCCGTTCATGCCCGGCATGACCACGTCGGTGAGCAGCAGGTGGATGGGACGCTCATACTCCCTGGCGATGTTCAGCGCGGCCCTTCCCGAGGCGGCGGCGAGGACGTTGTACCCGTGCACCTTGAGGATCTTGATGATGACCTTGCGCACCATATCCTCGTCCTCCACCACCAGGATCGTCTCGTTCCCGGACTTCAGATCGAGGTGCAGCTGCTCCGCCGATGCCGCGGGAGCAACCTCCGTGTCCGCTTTCTGGAAGAAGAGGATGAACCGGGTCCCTGACCCAACGGTGGTGCGGACGGTGATTGTACCCCCGTGACGCTCCATGATGGTCTTCACGGTCGACAGCCCGAGCCCCGTCCCCTTCCCCTCGCTCTTGGTCGTGAAGAACGGTGTGAAGATGAAGGGGAGCACGGCGTCTTCGATGCCCTTGCCCGAATCACTCACGATGAGCGTCACCCAGGTTTCTCCAGGGGGGAGCTCCTCGGCGAACAGGGCTCTCGCCTCCTCGGAGGAGAGAAGGACGGTGTCCAGCGTCAGGCTGCCGCCACCGGACATGGCGTCCCGGGCGTTGACCACCATGTTCACCAGAATCTGCTCGACCTGTCCGGGATAGCCCAGGATCGAGTACTCCACATCCCCCGTCTGGGGGATGTTGAGGGTGATGTTCTCGCCGATGATGCGCATGAGGAGGCGGCTCATGTCGTGGATCAGTTCATTGAGATTGAAGACCTGCTGCTCCGAGACCCGCTTTCTGGAGAAGGAGAGGAGCTGCTGGGTGAGATCGGCCGCCCGCATGGCGGCGATGTTGATCTCCCCGAGGGTCTCGTAGAGGGGATCCTTTTTCTCGACCTTCATCTGCGCGAGCTGCACGGCGCCTGTGATGCCCGTAAGAAGATTGTTGAAGTCATGGGCGATCCCGCTTGTGAGCCGCCCGATGGACTCCATCTTCTGGGCCTGCACGAACTGCTCTTCGATCTTCGCCCGCTCCTGCTCGGCACCCTCCCAGTTCGCGATGACCCGTGCCTGCAGGACGTTCTGGTACGCCATGTTGGAGAGCTGCTTGGCGAGGATGAAGACCGCCTCGGCCACTTTCTGGAACTGCTCGTTGGACATGGGCTTGACGTGGCTGAAGGCCTCGGCCGCCGCGTCCTCGTCGACACCTATCTCCCTTGCGTAGCTACGGATCTTCTCCTCGGACTGCGACTCGTCACGCACCTGCCCCACGAGCCAGTTCCCGATGTGCTGTCCGGCCACCTCGATGCCTGTCCCTGCGTCCCAAAGCCCGCCGCTCAGGCACGGCTGCACCCGTACGCTCTTGGTGTTCAGCCGGCCAATCTCCGCGTCTGACACCCTGCAGTTGCGCAGCCCGGGCTCCGTCGACCGAATGAGATCACACAAGGCGCAGAAGTTGCTCGGCTCGGTGATGGGGGTCCCATCGGGCTCGGTGATGAGCGACGCGACGCCCGTGGCGTTGGCGAACCGGTCCTGCAGCAACTGGAGCTCCTCACGGGTGAAGAGATCAAGGAGGTGGAGGGGCTCTCCCGAGCCCTTGGGGCTTGTGAGCGAGAGAATGCGCTTCTTCAAAGCCTCCTCGCTGCGGATCTGGGCCGTGATGTCACGATAGAAGATGACCACGCCCTGGATCTCCGGGATGTCGAGACAGTTCTTGGCCGTGGTATGCAGGTGGACCCAGCGTCCCTGGAAATGTTTGAGCCGAAACTGCTTTTCAACGATGAGCGTGGGATCCTTGAAGACCCGGTTGAACTGATAGCGGACATCGTCGACGTCGTCGGGGTGAATGAGCTTGAAGATCGCCTCGGCCGGGGCGCCGATGAGCAGACCGTGCGTGTAGCCCAGGATCCGTGAGATGGCAGGATTCCCGTACACAATGCTTCCGGCGGCGTCGACAACGGCGACGCCATGGACGGAGTGGTCAATGAGGGCTCGATACAAGTGTTCAGAAAAAGGTGTCATCGTTGTCTGACCTGCGCAGGGGAGCTCTGCCCCTGGGGGTAATCTACAGGATTTCAACAGGGAAGGTCACGATACATAATTATCTAATACCATGAAATAAAAAGGGGATCACAACATGACCCCAAGAGACAATAGTCTGCCCAAGAAAGTACTCAAGGGGTTTTTTCTCAGAACGTGCCCACCCTTCGGGGGGTCAGGACAGGGCAGAACTGCCGGAAAGTGCGAGCACCACGGAGTATTCGCGGCATCCCCGAGCGCGGGAAGGGTGTGGAAAAAGGGCGCCTCCAGCCGACTACCTGAGGATGCGCAGGGAGGGATTCTTTCTGAGCGTCTTGAGCTGCCTGTCCCCGATGCTGGTGCCCTGAACCGAGAGCTCTCGCAGGCCTGCGAGTCCGGTGAGGACATCGAGATCGGCCTTGTCCAGAGGGTTTTTGGACAGGTCGAGCTGCTTGATCCGCCCAAAGCAGGAGAGAAAGGCCAGGCTCTTCTTCCCCACGGCTGTTTTGGAGAGGTTGAGCCTTCTGATCCAGAAGCCCCCGGGCCTGCAGGCCAGGCCCTCTCCCGTGACGTAGGTCTCCCCGAGGTTCAGTCCCCGCAGCCACTTGAGCGTTGCGAGCCGCTTGAACCCCGTAGCGGTGGTCTGGGTGTACCCGTAGGAGATCCGGCGCAACCACCCGAGTCCGACCACGTCAGCGGTGCCTCCGTCACCCAGATGGATCACCTGCAGGTTCACCTCCCGAAGCCACTTGAAGGATTGGAGCCGCTTCAGGTCGGGGTTCCTCAGCCCCGACTCCCACAGCGACAGGGAG
>QKIM01000123.1 GCA_003249585.1 Deltaproteobacteria bacterium | reverse complement strand
GATGCCAAGACGGTGGACGACCACCTTCTCCTCGGGGCAGCCCGCCTCGATGATCAGTTCCTTCAGTTCGGTGCTGGCGGCCAGGAAGAGGGTCCCCTGGGAGAAGAGCTGGCGTTTGCGGAGCGTGTAATAAAAGAATTCGGGGTTGCGGCGGTCGGGGCCTATGAGGATGGTGACGTCCCTGCCGTGGAGCGACACGACCAGGGGCAGGCCAAAGGACCTGGCGTAGGGCATGGCATAAAGGCCGTTGTGCCCGAAGTGCGCGTGGACAAGTCCGAAATCCCGCTCCCGAAAGGTCTTGAAGAAGGGCGGGTACAGGCCCGTCAGCCCATAGAGGAGCGACCCAGGGCTCCTGTCACCGAGGATGGCCCCCTCGGCGGTGTGGACTTCGTGGCCGGGATAGACGGCTTCGTTCATCTTCCGGCGGGCGAACACCACCCCCCGGTACCGCTCATGGAAGCGCAGTTCATCGTGGATGAAGGTCTCGGAGAGGGGAATGAAGTTGTTTCTGAACAGGGCAAACTCACGTGGAGCCATGGAGCGCCTCCTTGTTGTCAGGGCCCATCCTGCGCAGGACGGTATAAATCCCCCCATAGACGAACATCAGCCCCAGTCCTGTGGCCAGCTTGACCACGATGGGGGCCTGCACCGCGGGGAGGAAGAAGGGCCACAGGAACACGATGGTCCCCGCCACCATCCAGCGGGACAGAACCTGCACGGGGAGTTTCAGTCCAACGAGGAGGCGGGCTTCGAGGATCTGCATGATGGAGACGACGGTGCCTGCGACAGCGGTGGCGATGGCGGCGCCATAGAGCCCCCAGCGGGGGATGAGGATGAGGATGAGGATGAAGTTGAGGATCCCTACGGTGAGGGAGTTGAGGAGGTTCCAGTTGGAGAAGCCGGCCATGACGATGGCGTTCCCCGTGAGCCCCGTCGCCACGGAGAAGAAGGGGTTCACCAGCAGAATGAGCATGAAGTCCGGGCGGGTGGTGAAGGTGGAGTCAAAGAGCTGGAGAAGGTCCTGACGGAACCATGCCACGGCGAAGAGCGCCGGGATCCCCAGGGAAAGGGACCATCCGCAGACGCGGGCGAAGGTCGAGTTGAGCTCCAAGATGCGCCCCTCATGATAGTGACGGGCGATGACGGGGCCGTAGCTTCCGGAGAAGATGAGCTTCACCTGCCGAACATTGCGGACGATCTGCGCGCCGAGGCTGTAGAAGGCGATGCGATCGGGCTGGACGCCGAACCCGGCGAGCATGAGAACGTCCATGGACGAGATGAAGCGGTTGAGGGCCATGTTGAGGTTCTGCGCCACGGCAAAAGCGAAGAGCCCCGGTGTTGGGGCGCGCCGGAACCTGCCCGAGAGCAGCGGGCGGACATCCACCACCCTGGAGAGGACGAAGAGAGAGGCGATGGCCGTGAGCGACCAGCCGATCATGAAGGAGAGCCCCACTCCGAAGGCGCTGAAGCCAAGATACCACAGAAGTATGGCCAGGGAAGCCGTGGCCACCGGGAAGACCACGCCGATGGTGATCACCTCGAGCCCCATGATGAGGTGCGCCTTGGGGATGGCGACGCTGAGGCGGGAGACGGCCTCCAGGGGAAGGATGAAGGCCATGACCTGGAGGATTCGCGCAAGCTCGGGATGGTCGCTGTAATAGAAGCGGTTCAGGACCGGTGCGAAGAAGAAGAGCCCCAGCGCAAGGGCCAGGCTGATGAGCAGGGTCGCGACGATGATGCGGCGCATGTAGGAACGAAAGGTGTCCAGGTCGTGATTCTCATGGATATGTCTGGACGCGAACATGATGGCCGCGTCGATGAATCCGCTGATGGCCAGTCCGCCGAGGATCTCAATGAGGTTGTACGCGATGAAGAAGAGCCCGATGGCAACCTTGCCGTAGAGGCGCGTGAGGAGCAGAAAGAGCACCGGGCCGCCGATGATCTTGGAGAGCATCCCGAGGAAGTTGACAGCGGCTCCACGGGCAATCTTGCGGGTAATGGCGGCCTCGCTCATGACCACTTTCTAACACACTCCCCCCCGGGCACAAACCCGTTTCGACGGAAAAGTTGAGAGGGTACGCGCGGGTACACCAGTTGCAGGATCCCCGATGAATCGTTTTGTCTGGTTGGTGGCGAAGGAGGGACTTGAACCCCCGACACAGCGGATATGAGCCGCTGTAATCATTGGGGAAATCAAGCCGATGCATCCCCCCGCCGCCTGGACGCCGCCATATTGGCCAAATCACGACGTGCTTTGCTTCCCAATTTCTCATCAAGGTTGACGTACGCCTTTACCTGCGAAGGGTCCGAGTGGCGCAATGCCTCCGTGATGACTGGAGCGCTTGCAACCTCAGCCATAGCGCTTGCCATCCCTCGTCTGAAAGCGTGGTATCCCTTGAACTCAACGCCTGATTTGCGTGCCGCTCTGACCAAAGGCCATGCAAGCTTGCCCCTAGTCAAGTGCTTCCCATCCTCCATGAAGACGTATTCACCATCTCGAGGCAATTCTTCGAGTAATGCGATGGTTTCATCGAGGAGGGTAACAGGAGCAGCTTTTCCGCCCTTAGGTGTCGTGAGAATCTCATTGGAGAAGTTGTGCCTGATAATCATTTTCTTTTTTGATATCATGACGTCTTCCCACATGATTGCACGGGCTTCGCTGCTCCGGAGTCCATAGAAAAAGCACATGTGAAAGAAAACAGACCAAAACCCATCTGCCGCATTGATGAGCGCCATTGCCTCATCCACGGTGTAAACTTTCTTTGGTTTCTCAATGTCTTTTGGAAAGTTCGTTACCTTGGGAGCGCGGTTCAAATATTCCCATTCAACAGCAGTATTCAACATGGACCTGAGAGGTATCAGCATGTTGTTTTTTGTCTTTTGAGAATACGGGCGCTGTGTTGTTTGCGAGACTTCGATGTTCTTCGCGGCCTTGAAAAGGCTAATAAGCTTGGTGTTGATCTGTGAGAGTCGATAGTTGCCAAAGAATGGTAAAAGATGCACTCGCAGATTTTTCTCTACATCTCTTTTTGCCTCAGGCTTGT
>QKIM01000521.1 GCA_003249585.1 Deltaproteobacteria bacterium | reverse complement strand
CAGGCGGGAGGATCCTCCCTCTCCAACGTCTCGGCCATCACCGACACCGAAGGCATGGCCGGGATCTCCATCAACGCCGGCACCTCGGCCGCCCACTTCTCCATCTCCATCACCCAGGCCCGGGCCGTGCCCATAACCCTGGACGTCACGGTAACGGAGTCGGGGATGGCCAGCTTCGATCTGGCCTTTGAATACAGTGGCTTTCGGGCTGATGAGGCCACACTCATCGAGTCGGGCATCCTCTTCGACGAAACCTGCGACGGAACCTCTGTCTTCCTCGCATCCTTCTCCCGCACGCGCTCCCTCAATTCCCTGTACGACGTCGTTCGCTACGCCAACCTCCCCGTGGACGTCCCCTTCGCCTTCGCCGTCCGCCTCTTCGACGGCGACGGCCACCCGCTGGCCTCGGGCTGCCTCGAACCACCCGCCGAGACGCTCGTTCCGGGCGTCGACGTGGATATCAGCATGTCGGTCGCCGACTACATCCTCTCCAGCGACGGTTCAACGCTCATCACCCTCTCGGGCTCCGACTCGGGCCTCTCTGACTGGATGATCGGCGCGCTCCCCGCGTGGTATGAGGCTGGGCGCTGCACCTATGGCGTGAGCATGCAGCTGCTGAACTGCCTGGTCTCCTGGCTGGAGGGAGGCGACCCTTCCACCTGCGGCCGGGGAACCCCCACGGTCCTCTCCGAGGAGATTATGGATCTCCGCGGTATCCTTGATTCAAGCTCCTGCAGGGGATCCCTCAACAGTCACGGTGGCACCTCCCTGGAGGCGGCCTTCCACAGCCTCTCCACAGACATCCACGCCCTGCAGCAGGCCATGGCACATTTGCGTCAGTATCTGGAGCTCGCTCCCTTCGAGCAGATCACCCTGGCGGCCACCGTCAAGAGCGCACCCGGCCTCCTGACCCTCACCCTGCAGAGCATGACCTTCCCCGTCACGGGGACCACGGAGCGCCCCCTCCCTGCGGCCCTGTCCGCCGGGGCCACCATGGAGTTCGATTTTCCGGGAACACAGGAGTCCCTCGCGATCCCCGTCTCGGGCTTCCGAATCGGATTGGGCGAGGTGGGGCTGCAGGTCGTGTGGGAGCGCTTCTTCCTCCCCCTCTCGGTGCCGCTGAGCGGATACGGGATCATGGAGCTCCTCAAGAGCTATATCCAGGAGGCCAGCTCCACCACCTGGCAGCAGGAGCTCATCGATCTCTTCAACACGTCGCTGACGTCCCAGGACATCGAGCGGGCCTTCGCCCTCATGGCGAACCTCCTCGCCGTCTCCGATCCTGCCCTCGAAGGATATGATCTCCTCCTCTCGGGAATTCTCGGGTTCACCGACGAAAACCGGGACGGGATCGTCGATACGGTGACCCCTGACATCACCCTCACCATGGATCCAGAGGGGGATTTGTCCGTCGACTTGGGTACAAAGTAAAGCCAATCGTTTGAGATCAGTATTTTTTTCACTATCTGCCCCCTGAACTGCATTTGGACCTTGACAGAATGGGAAAAATCAATATCAATACCATGTCTTAATTGTGAGGTGCGCTTGGTTTTCGCGCACCAAAAGCGGCTCCCGAAGCGGGAAAACGACAGTAAGGTACAACCATGGCAAGATATTTAGGTCCTCGAGTCAAAAAGTTAAGAACCCTCGGCCTCGATCTCCCCGGTCTCTCGGCGAAATCCATGCAGCGCAGGCCTTTCCGTCCCGGTCAGCACGGCCAGCGGCGGCGCGGCAGACGCTCCGACTACGGCAGCCAGCTGCTCGAGAAACAGAAGATCAGATACAACTACGGCGTGGGCGAGCGTCAACTCCGCCGCCTTATGAAAGAGGCCCGTAGAAGCAAGCAGGCCACCGGTGAGAAACTCGCCGAGCTCCTCGAGCGTCGCCTGGACAACGTCGTATTCCGTGCCGGCTTTGCGCGCACCATCCCTGCCGCCCGCCAGCTCGTGAATCACTCCCACTTCACCGTCAACGGCCACAAGGTGAACATCCCCTCCTTCCGCGTGAAGGAAGGCGACGTGATCACCCTGCGTCAGCGCAGCATCGAACTGAACGTAGTGGTCGAGTCCCTCGAGTCCCCCACCATCTCCTGTCCCGAGTGGATCGAAGTCGACTCCGGCAAGAAGGTGGCCAAGGTCAACGCTCTCCCCAGCGCAGGCTCCATCCCCTTCGAGCTCGACCTTCAGCAGGTCGTCGAGTACTACTCCAAGCGCATGTAATCCCGCACTTCGCGGCACAGCAGGGGGCCCGCGCCGAGGCGCGAACGCCATGGATCCGCCTGCGTATGCCGCCCTCGCCTCTCCCAGAATGATCTGCCCGTACGCACAGCCGCGCAGCACAGGCCCTCTGCCCCACGCGGACAGCCCCCCGTCCTTCACCCCCCTCCTTCATCCACAGAATAGTGTTTAGAACGTGATGGTTTCGGCGGCTTCGAAGAGCGCGCGGGCCATGGCGTCGAGATCCAGACTGGCCTCGGCGTGCTCGATGTCGATCATCCGGGCCTTGGTCTCGGGGCGGGGCGGCAAAAAGAGTGTGCAGCTGTCCTGACAGGGGATGATGGAGGTCTCGTAGGTGCCGATCCTGCGTGCCAGCGCGATGGCCTCCTGCTTGTCATAGGTGACGAGCGGCCGCAGGATGGGCAGCGTGGAGGCCGCCTCGACGACAGCCATGTTCTCCAGGGTCTGGCTGGCGACCTGTCCCAGAGACTCTCCCGTGGCCAGGGCCTTCGCGCCGTCGGCCTCGGCGAAGAGGAGGGCCGTGCGCACCATGAGGCGTCTGTAGAGCAGCACCGCCAGCTTGGCAGGCTTGCACGCCCGGAGCACCTTCTGGGCCTCTCCAAAGGAGACCATGTGCAGCCGCTCGGGACCGCCCCAGGGTCTGAGGATGCGACACAGCTCGATGACCTTGTCCCGCGCCGTGTCCTCCACGTAGGGAGGAGACCAGAAACTGACGGCGCTCAGCCGCACGCCGCGCTTGAGGAGCTGCCAGGCCGCCACGGGGGAGTCGATCCCCCCGGAGAGGAGCAGCTCCACCTTGCCAGAGACCCCGACAGGGAGGCCT
>QKIM01000230.1 GCA_003249585.1 Deltaproteobacteria bacterium | reverse complement strand
CGAGCCCTGCAACAGTGAAAGTTCCTACAACCCACTGCCGTCCCCCCGGGGGCAGGGCCTGATCCTCACCAATCCCCCCTCGGACTATGAGCTCAAGGACTGCGACCAGCTCATCCTCATCGCCACCGAGGAGCCTGGGGAGTAACCTTTTAAAAGTGCAGCATGAACCGCAGCCCCATGACCAGGAGGGAGTCGATGTCGTCATCGCGCTCATCACCGTTGGGCAGGATGAGAGATGCCTCGAGGTTGAGGGAGAAGACGAGGCCGTAGAAGAGCGGACTGGTGAACCGCCACTGGAGCCCGGCCGCCAGGGTCCAGTCAAACGCGGTCTGTGTGAGGTATGGTGACTCCGCCGTGGAGGTGGAGTAGAACTCATTGGATTTGAAGAGATAGCCCAGCTTCACGTAGGGATTCAGGCTCCGGTCGGACACGCCGCTTCCGAAAAAGTAGGAGAGACCTCCCCCGAAGGTGAAAAGGACCCGGTGTCCCTGATCAACCTCTTCGGCGGCGGAAGAATATCCCGCAAAGAAGAGATCCATTCCCCAATTTGAAGAAAGCAGCACCTGCAGTTGAAAACCACCGCCGAAGAGGGTGTCCTCCGAGTCGACGGCCATGCCCCATCCCACACCTAGCCCGAAGCGCGACCAGGGACGGGTAGGGGTGAGGGCATCCAGTCCACTGGGAGCGGCGGGGACGGGCGCGCTGGTCGCCGATGGCAGTGCGCCACCCGTGACATTTCTGTCAGGGGCGTGGAAAGGGCTGGACACACCCGGTGTCCATGGAGCCGCATTCGCGGGTGATACAACAGCAAGAACGAAAAGGATTTGGAAAAAGAAGAGCGACGCACGCATGAGATGGCCTCCATCTATGTTCATATTTATGCAATGGCCATGCCATTTGCGTGATCGTCAACCCCTGGCGAGTGCTGTTGAGGAGAGCGTGTCCTATTTGAAGGGGAACATGAGGTAGGCGACGAGCCAAAGAACGCCAGTGGCGATGGAGACGAGCCCGAGAGGACCGGCAAAGGTCTGCAGCTTGGCGCGGAGAGCCTCACCCTTGGCCTGGGCATCTTCACCCTTCACAACGTACTTGGAGAGCAGGCCGTATCCCAGGAGCACACCGAGAATGATGGCCACGGGAATAGCTACGATATCCATAATGAAGAAGAATTTTACCTTGAAGGGCAGTTTGAAGATGAATTTCAGGACGGACATGTGTCTGATGACGGAAATGAGTTCCCAGATGCCGAAGAGCAGCAGGCCGATCCCGATGTACCCTTGATGAGGGGTCAATTTGTCAATGAGATCTTTTGCGTTGGGTTTTTTGGCGACGATCATTCCTGCTGCCGCGATGAGACCACCAACAATCAAGAGTGCGAGAGTAATAAAAAACCTTTTTTCGATCATTTCTTTCCTCCTTGATAGGTAAATTCCCTAAACCATTCGCTATGCTCACCTTGAGCGTGATGAGAGACTACCCCGTTTCACAAAAAAAAGTCAAGAACTAAAGAACGTCGTCAAGAGCGGGACTCAGGGGCAGGAGATGAGTTCCAAAAGCTCGTCTCCACGGCCATACTGCTCCTCCACAGGATATCCGATGCCCTCGAGGATGTTGTACAGCTGGGTCCTGATGTCGACATAGGTGTCCGCAGCCATGGTGACAGAGCTGTCGGGATCGGAGACGCAGATGAACTTGGCGGTTCCACACGCGACAAAGGACTCACAGGAGTCGTTGCGCTGGAAGAGCGCCTGCAGCTGGGCATCGCCGTAAAACCCCTCGCCGTTGATGAAGACGAGCCGGACGTCCTGGGGGCGGGCGTCCATTATGGCGCCATAGGGGTCCACGCCGGTTCGGCCGATGACGACGACGTCCGCGCGCATCCCCGCTTCGAGTCTTCCTATGTAGTCGCCCAGACCAAGCACTTCTGCGCCGTCCATGGTGGACATCTCCCAGATCTTTCTGGAGGTGAGCTCCGAGATGGCGTTGGACTGGCCGAAGGCATGGGCGTAGCGCATCTCGGCGATCATATCGTCCTCGCCGGACGGCGTCCAGTCGGGCCCCAGTCCAACAAGGATGCCGGCCTGGAGGATGGCCTGGATGGGGGCGGTTACGCCGTAGAGCGCGATATTCGACGACGGGCTCCACACGATTTTCGACTCGGAGGCTGCGACCTCGGTGATCTGGTCCGTCGTGAGGGGGATGGCGTGGATCATGATGGTGGTTCCCCAGTCGGTGAGGTTCACACCCGCATGGCGGTTGGTCCTGGGGTCACGCCCGGCGTAGGAGTCAAACTCCTCGAGGATGTTGTCGTTTGCGAACCCTTCGGCCATGTGGACGTGGTAGCGGGTCGTGGGCTCCGTGGGGCTCTCGAAGGCGTCCACGAGGGTCTGTGCGTCTGAGTCGGTGAGGTCTCGCACGGAGGCGGTGGTGCCCCGCATGTGGTCATAGCCGAGGCCGTGGTACAGGTTGGCATTGCGTACCCAGCCGTTGATACAGGACCCGGAGGCCGAAGGCTGCCCCTGCATCGTGGTCGTTCCGTGGACCAGGGACCGCAGCTCCCCCCACTTGGAAGCGGGGCAGAAGTGCGAGTTGGCACTCCGGTGGGCGGAATAGGGCAGGATGAATTCCTCATAGTCAGGCTCGTCCGCCCATTGATACCGGTTCTGATAGAGTTGGGTCGGGACCCACTCGGGGAGAAAGTTGTAGGACATGTGGTTGTGGGAATCGATGAGGCCCGGGCTGATGATGCCGTTGGTCTCCACCCAGGTCACGGAATCGGCCTGAGCCTCCTGGGTACAGTCCGCCGCGACACAGGTAATGGTGTCGCCGATAATAAGCACCTCCCCGGGAGAGAGGATCCCCGTGGGGGTGAGCACCGTCCCCCTCAGGAGCACCCCGCCAGACCCGCTCTGAAGAACCGTGGCGTCTGGGGTCGGAGACGAGTCGCCCGTCGCGAGCGTGCAGGCGCTGGTGTCGAAGGCGGTGCAGGTGACACTACACGAAAGGACGCCGCCCTCGAACCCGAGTCCAAGTGTATCGCAGGTCGCACCACCCAGCGCAGTCC
>QKIM01000673.1 GCA_003249585.1 Deltaproteobacteria bacterium | reverse complement strand
AGGGGCAAAAGGGCGATGAGGGGGGAGGCGAAGGTCTTGATGGCGAAGTCGATGGCGATAAAGGAGATGGCGATGCCGGCCAGCGTGGAGAGGAGCGCGGCTCTCGGGGTCGCCTTGCGGATCCGTTCCGCGACGAAGGAACCGAAGAACTCAATGAGACCGCTCACGAAGGTCGCGCCCAGGCCGATCTGCCATGCGAGGCGGGACGCCTCCGGACCGGCCATGCCCTTCTGCTGCGCAGCGAGCTTGACCGGAAGCATCACCAGGAAGACGTAGGCGAACATGGAGACGGTGTTGATGCCGTAGGGGAGGGCCGTCACGTCGGTCCGCCCTTCCCGGGCGGACAGCTTCTGGGCCTGCCATGCATAGAAGAGGTTGCCCACGAGCAGCGAGAGCGCCGCGCCGGGCAGGATCCGCCCAACGATGAGGGAGACGGGGAAGCCCAGAACCGCTGTCCCCAGGGAAATGATGAGGAGGTACTGGATGAGGTTGTCGATGGCGAGTCCGAAGAACCCGTCGATGTCGCCCTTGACGAAGAGGGGCTGTGCTTTGAGCTTCATGGCCGGTGGTGCTTTCCCCGCGTGTGGCCGCTCCGCTTGTCCGGGGCGACACCCGCGTGTTACAGGGGTCACTTATTCCATAAAAAAGGCGCTTTGAAAAGAAAAGGTGCCTTGCAAACCGGGGGAAAGGGGTTTAAAGCTGACATATGAAAACGACGAACCTCCTCCCCCTCATTCTCGTGGTCACTCTCCTCTCAACCCTGTCTGCCGGCGCGAACGCGACGGAACCTGCCGAGACCTCTGTCAACAAGGAACCGCTGCGGGCGGGGGGGCTTGTCTTCAGCCTCTCCGGCGGGATCGGTGGGCAGTACGTCCGCGATCAGGGCACGAACCCCGATCCCGGCCCCGGCGTCACGTTCTCCGCGCTCTACACCGTCTTCCCGTGGCTCGGTGTCGGGCTGAGCGGGGGAACCTCCTTTTTGGCTTCTGACAACCTGGACATCATGCTCCTGAACGTGAGCGTCGAGGCCCGGGCCTACTATCAACTGACTCCGGGACTCCTGGGGAGCGGGATTCTCCAGTTGGGGTACGTCCGGTATGAGGTCAGTTCGGGCGGGTACTCCGATTACAGTGACGGATACCAGCTGGGGATCGGCTTCGAGATCATGAAAGAGGTTTATTCCCGGCTCTACGTCGGGGTGGTCGGGACGTATCAGATTCCCCGATGGAACGAAGACTGCATCGACATGGGGGGAACCGTTGGTGTGCGCTGCAACCGTTTCGATGCCCACGGGTGGTACGGCGGGATCTCCCTCACGTATTTCCTCCCCCTGTCGAAAAACTGATTACCCTGGTTCACAGATGCCGTCGAAGGCAGGGAGGAGCCGCGCGTAGGTCTCGTCGAGGTGCTGCGGCATGCAGCGCGTGCTCCCGATGACGGGCATGAAATTGTTGTCCCCGTTCCAGCGCGGGACGATATGCCAATGGATATGATCCTCGATCCCGGCCCCTGCCGTGCGCCCCAGATTCATCCCCATGTTGAAGCCCGCCGGGGACAGCGTGGTTCGCAGCGCCGTCAGGCAGCGCCTCAGCACGAGGGCGACGTCGGTGTAGATCTCGTCGCTGAGGGCCTCCGGTGTGGAGACATGCGCCAGGGGCATCACCAGAAGATGCGCGTTGACGTAGGGGAACCGGTTCATGATGACCAGCACGCTCTTCGAGCGCGCCAGAATGAGCCGCTGGGCCCACTGCTCGCGGGGGGCGGCGGCCGCGTTGCAGAACACGCACCCCTCCTCCTTCGGATGTTTGCCTTCGATGAATTCCATGCGCCAGGGTGCCCAGATGATCTCTTCCATACCCCCACTTGGCCAGAAAAGCCGTCTCCTGTCAATGGGGACGCCGCGTGGGGTGAAAAAGCACGAGGAGAAGTGTTTTCATTTGTAATTTTTCTGTTACAATGAAGCGCCTTGAGACTCAAGGTCCAACGGAGGCGACATGCTCAGAACTCTCACGCTGACGACACTTTTCTCGCTTGTCATGACCACTGGCGTCCAGGCCGCCGACGATTTCGAGAGCCGTTACAAGCGGACCGTCCCGACCGACAACCTGGAGAAGGTCCTCGGTCCCTTCCTTCAGAAATGCGGTGCCGGGAACGATCTCCCCGATCTCCACTGCCGGGCCATCCGGGCATACATGCAGCGCAAGATCTCTACGAACCTCTACCCGGCCTTCGCCATGGACGAGGCGCTCACCTTCGGGACCTACGACAATACGAAGTTCGAGTACCCCGTCACCATCAAGGGGTGCGTGACCTGTGGCCAGCCCGCCCTCTTCGACCCGCTCCTCTTCTCCCCCAACAAGTTCTGGGTGGTTACGACACCTCCAAAATCCTTCAAGAACGGTACCTTCAATGGTGTCGATCTCGGCAAGTTCACCATCCCCGTGGATCCCAGACGGCTCGGCTCCTGGACCAAGAAGGTGAAACCCTTCCTCAGGGTGCAGTTCCTGTTCAAGGTGCAGAGCAAGGGCGTCTGGAAACCCTCCGAAGGGAACGGCATAACCCTGTATCTGGGCGGGTACCGGGTGTACAACCGCTGTACGGGCAAGGTGCTCTTCTCGGAGCCGGTCTCTTCGGCCAAGGCGCCCATCGACAGCACGGGCTGCGAGGCCGCCGCCGCCAGCACCGGCCCCAAGCTGCCCACGCTGCCCAAGGTCCCCAAGGCCAGCAAGATCCGCGAGCTCATGCGGTCGGCCCGTGACAAGGCGCTCGAGTGTTACAAGCAGTTCCAGATCCCCGGCACCGCCAAACTCAAGCTCTACGTCTCCGGCAAGACCGGCAAGGTTTCCAAGGTCGTGCTCTCCGGGGATTTCAAGGAGACTCCCACGGGGACCTGTGTCCTCAATGTGATCAATAATCTGGACTTTGGGAAATTCCGCCGGAAGCAGATTACCTTCAAGTACAAGTATCTCCTGAAATAGTTTTCCCGGTCACTTGGGCCAGGGCGGGCCCCGGCGCCTGCCCATATTTCTTTCGATCACCTTTCAACCGACTGCTATAGGGGTTTACATGCCACTTT
>QKIM01000021.1 GCA_003249585.1 Deltaproteobacteria bacterium | reverse complement strand
CAGTTCGACATCGTCAAGCGCCTCATGGCCAACCCGCGGGTCACCGAGGTGATCAACGCGGCCGACGCCGGGCGCGAGGGAGAGCTCATCTTCCGCCGCATCTACCTCATGGCCGAGTGTAAAAAGCCCATCCTCCGCCTGTGGGCCTCGGACATGACCGAGGCGGGACTGAAGAAGGCCCTGGCCAACCTCCAGACCGGGGAGTCCAAGCGCAACCTCGGGCTGGCCGCCTTCGCCCGCGCCGAGGCCGACTGGCTGGTGGGGATGAACTACTCGCGCCTGTTCACCCTGAAATCCGGGGATCTGGTCACCGTGGGCCGGGTTCAGACCCCGGTCCTCAAGCTCCTGGTGGAGCGCGGCAGGGAGATCCGGGAATTCGTCCCGCGGGATTACTGGACCGTGGAGGCCCTCCTCGGCGAGGCCGCCGAACCCTTCAAGGCCGTCTGGCACGAGCCACCGGAGCTCAAGGAGAACAAGATCTTCGAAGAGGACAGGGCCCGGGGGATCTTCGAGAAATGTCAGGGGAGGCCGGGGACCGTGGAGTCCGTGACCAAAAAAGACGGTTCGGCCCAGCCCCCACTTCCCTACGACCTCACCTCCCTGCAGCGGGAGGCCAACACTCGCCACGGGTTCAGCGCCCAGGACACCCTCAACATCGCACAGCGGCTCTACGAGAAGCACAAGCTCCTGACCTACCCCAGGACCGATTCCAAGCACCTCACCACGGAGATCTTCGCGGAGATCCTCGACCACCTGCGTGCGGTCTACGGACCCTGGCCCGAGCTGGCCAAGGCGGCCGCGGAGCGGGTGAAGGCCGGGACGAAGTTCGCCGCGGTCAACGATAAGAAGGTGACGGACCACCACGCCATCATCCCCACTGCCAAGAGCCCGGATCTCAGCCATCTGGACAGCGGCGAGGCGAAGGTCTACGAGCTGGTGGTGCGCCGCTTCTTCGCCACCTTCCTCCCTGCGGCCACCTACGCCTCTTCGGTCGTGTGGGTAGACATCGAAGGGGAGAAGTTCAAGGCCCAGGGCAAGATCTTCAAGAGCCGGGGCTGGCTGGAGGCTGAGCCGTGGAAGGCCCAGAAGGAGAATCCCATCCCCAATGTGCGCAAGGGGGCCGAGGTGGAGAACCACGGCATGGAGATGCCCGCGAAGAAGACCAAGGCCCCTGCCCACTATACCGACGCCACCCTGCTGGGGGCCATGGAGACGGCGGGCAAGCTCGTGGACGACGAGGAACTGGCGGAGGCCATGAAGGAGCGCGGGCTCGGGACTCCGGCCACCCGCGCGCAGATCATCGAGACGCTGGTGGCCCGCAAATATGTGCAGAAGGACAAGAAGAAGCTCATCGCCACGGATCGGGGAGAGCGGGTCATCACGATCCTCGATCAGGCGCTCCCCGATGTCACCTCGCCGGAGATGACGGGCGAGTGGGAGAAGAAGCTCAAGGATATCGAGAAGGGGGAGCTCACCTATCCGGAGTTCATGCACTCCATCCGCTCTTTGGTCCACGACAATGTGTTTCGGATCAGAGGGGCATGAGATCCAGGCTCTGCGGCGGGGAGGAATACGCGCGGGCGCGAAGCAGCGGGAAGAGGATGCTGAGCGTCGTCCCCTGGCCTGGCGTGGAGTCCACGGCGATGGCCCCCTTGTGGGACTTGACGATGCCCAGCACGGCGCTCAGTCCCAGCCCGCGCCCTGTGAACCGGGTCGAAAAGAAGGGGTCGAAGATCTTCTTGATGAGTTCGGCCGACATGCCCTCGCCGGAGTCGATGACGCTCACGCCCGCAAATCTTCCCAGCTCTTGAGGCCTGCGAAAGAACCGGTCCCGGGCGGTCTTCTCGGTGATGGTCTCGGTATACAGGGCGACCTTGATCTCGCCCCCTTGGGTGGGCAGGGCCTCGACCGCGTTCTCGAGGAGATTCTTCAGGACGATGCGCAGCTGCTCCCCGTCGGCCTCTACGATCAGTCTGGAGACGCCATGCTCCACGTCCAGGTGGATGTTCTCCGGCAGCGACTCGGTCGCCCCGCGGCACACTTCGCGCGCGAGATCCGTGAGATCGACAGGGGCCGGGTTACGCTTGAGCTGCCCCACATAGACGAGCATGGACTTGCTGAGCTGGGCGGCCTTGAGGGTGGACTCCTTGGCGCTGGTCAGCATCTTCTCCAGCGCGGGGTGCTGCCAGGATTCCATGATGCCGAGGTCCAGATTTCCCAGCACCCCCATGAGGATGTTGTTGAAATTGTGGGAGATGGCTCCGGCAAGGACGCCCAGGGATTCCATCTTCTCCGCCTGGGACAGCCACTGCTCCACCCGCCGCCGCTCTGAGACGTCGCGGGAGATCCCCAGAATGTGGGTCGGGTGGCCTTCGGCGTTGACCAGGAACCGGGCGCGGGCCTCCACGGGGATGATGGTGTCGTCCTTCGTATAGGCATCGAACTCGATGGTGCGTGAATACTCTCGGGCCTGGATCTTCCCCGACTCGATCTCGCTCAGCACTTCGGTGATGAGGGACATCGTGTGCTCGGCGGACTCGGGGGTCACGATATCCGGAATGGAATAGAGCAGATACTCCTGGACCGTCCAGCCGAAGATGCGCTCGACGGAGGGGCTTACGTAGGTGAACCGCATGTCCTCCAGCGAGAGGGTCCAGATGACGTCCTCCACGTTGTCCGTCAGGATGCGGTAGCGGGTCTCCTTCTCCTCGAGGCTGGCGAAGGCGCGGGCGTTGGTGATTCCCGCCGCCATCTGGGACGCGACGGCCTTGAGGAGGTCCGGCTCCGATGTCATGAGCTCGCGACCCCGGGACGTGGCCCCCATGAGCAGCAACCCGAGGAGGTCGTTCCGGTGGATGACGGGGACTATGATGAAGTCGCCGAATCCCAGGACGTCGAGCTCGTGCCAGAAGTCGGCGCTGCTGGCCGAGACGGTGTCGGGGAGTCCGTCGCGCTCCCTTGGGGCATGGTCGGCGAAGGTGCTGGCCAGGGCGTTCATGGTGGCCTCGTCGGGGAAGACGAGGTTCGCGGTGCGCAGACGGTGCTTCGCCATCTTGTCGAATCCGAAGCTCTGGGAGTATG
>QKIM01000535.1 GCA_003249585.1 Deltaproteobacteria bacterium | reverse complement strand
TGGACACCTCCAGCACCAAGGGCGTCCGCGATCTGGCCATGATCGAACTCCTCTACGCCACGGGCATGAGAGTCTCTGAGCTGGTCTCCCTGCGGCTGGCCGACGTGGACTTCGCGAGCAACCTGATCTACTGCACGGGCAAGGGGGAAAAGATGCGGGTCATCCCCTTCGGCCGAAAGGCCCGGGAGAGCCTCGTCAGATACCTCGAGAGCGCCCGGTCCCATTACACCAAGGGGTATGCAGACGCCCCATGGCTCTTCCCCGGACGACAGGGCAAGCGGATCACGCGGCAGGGATTCTGGAAGATCCTGGGAGAGTACGCCAGAAGTGCCGGCATCGACAAACCGCTCAGCCCCCACAAGCTCAGGCACTCCTTCGCCACCCACATCCTGGAGCGGGGGGGAGACGTGCGCTCCGTCCAGGTGATGCTGGGACACTCGGACCTCTCCACCACCCAGATCTACACCCACCTGGTGCGCGAAGACCTGATCCGGACCCACCGTGACCACCACCCCAAGGGCTGATTATTTCGAACGGTAGACGACGACGTTGCGGGAGTATCCGGCTTTGTGGATGTCGCGCGCGAAGACCGTGATGACATTCACTCCGGGAGTGAGGGGGACCGACACGGAGAAGCCGTGTTTTTTCGTTCCGTTGCCGGCGAAGTAGTGGACCTTGTCGGTAAAGACGCGGCGCTTGATGTTGGAGACGGTGACGTAGAAGTCACGGATCCCGTCCGAATCGGCGATGTCGCCTGTGATACGGACACTCTTTCCCCCAACCTGGAAGGAAGGATCCTTCAGCACGACGGCGGGGGCCGAGAAGTTGGGAAGCAGCTTCGGTAGGGAATTCCCGCCCCGGGGCTTCAGGGCCACCTTGGACATGGGCACGTAGAGATACTCACCCCGGGGCCCGGCGGAGATGGCGTAGTACCGGCCAATCCGGAAGGCAACGCGATGCTCTCCCGCCCCCACCGCAAAGTGCTGCCGCACCTGTGAATGGCCGTAGGGGGTGTCGTAGACGGGGACCGCAGGGGAGAGGCGGATGACGCCGGAGGCGGACAGCTTGGGCGACGGGGCGATCTCCTTGCGGCGCACGTACCAGGGCAGCTCAATGTCGTTGCCAAAGTTGCAGTCGCGGGTCTCGAACTTGAACTTCCAAAAGAGGTCCCCGATCAACTTGAGCGCCTTGATCTTGAAGACCATGCTCCTGGTCTCACCGGGTTTCATGTGGCTGATGTCGAACCGGGACTTCACCATCTCGACCTGGGTCCCCGCGAGATTCTTGAGCACCGCGTTGGCCTCGCCCGTGGGTCCGTCACCCTCGTTCTTTACCGTGACATGGAACCGCCCTTCCTCTCCGGTCTCCAGCATCCCATCAGCGTTCTTCGTGTCCGTGAACCGGTAGGTGAGGGTGAGCTTGGGCAGCTTGGCCCCCTTGATGCGCACCTTCCCCGTGGCACGGATGCCCAGGGGCGTACGGTCGGAATAGAAGGTGAAGGTGACGTTGTCCTCCCGGGAGCTCACCCCCTTGGGGATCTTGACGGTAATGTCCCGGGTAACGCTCTGCCCGGGGCGAACCAGGCCGAAGAGGATCTCCTGGAAGTCGATCCTCGGGTTGGTTGAGGACCCGACGGCACGGAGTCTGTAAACCGGGGTCTTGCCGGTATTTTTAAAGGTGAGGTTCATCCTGGCCCAGGCATGGGTCTGAAAGACCTTGGACACGGGAGTGAACCGGGACTGTCCTCTGACACCGGCGATCTTCCCCTTCTTCCAGTTGATCTTGAAGAGCTTCTCGACTTTTTTGGCGATCCGCCGGTCCTCCCTGGAGGAGAACTTCGAGAGGATCCCCTTGAGCTGCGCGATGAGCAGCTTCCGGCTGAACTTCTTGCCCTTGAAGGAGGTGACGAGGGTCTTGCCCAGGTTCACGGCGCTGTCCTCGACAAAGTCCTCCATGGAGCGCTGAACGGGGTCGTCGGGGTCCAGGCCGCAATACCGGCACTTGAAGGGCATCTGTTTCACGGGCGTCGCCAGGGAATAGACGGTGTAGAGCGGCTTGTCGGCGCGCTTCTTCCGGGCGGCCTTGAGCGAGGCCTTGAGCGAGGCTTCCGTGGTGGATTCGAACCCGGAGGTGTAGTAGATGACCTTCCGGCCGCGGTTGGCGGGATCGAGCTGGACATCCTGCAGTTGGATATCGGGCTCGATACCCCTGCCCTGGATGGAGACGTCGCCGTAGGTGAGGTACTGGGCGATGGTGATCTTGAGGGCGGCGTCGGAGGAGTAGGTGATGACGTCCTGGACAGACCCCTTCCCGAAGGAACGCCTGCCCAGCACGAGGGCCCTCCCCGAATACTTCAGGGAGCCGGCAACGATCTCCGACGCGCTGGCGCTGCCGTTGTCAATGAGGACCACCAGCGGCCCGCGGTAGAGCGTGGAGCTCATGTTGGCCCGACGCTCGCGGCGCAGATTCTTTTCACGGTTCTTGGCCACCTGGGCGACGATGGTGCCGGAGTCCAGGAAGAAGTCGGTCACCTCGATGGCCGCACCCAGCATCCCGCCGCCATTGCCGCGCAGGTCCAGGATGATCCCCTTGACATTCTCCTGGTTCAGACGCTTGAGGGCCTTCTTGACCTGCCGCCCCGTGGGAATCTGGAAGGACTTGATCTTGATATAGCCCACCTTCTCCCTTCCCACGTTGAGCACCTTGTCCAGCACAGAGTCGTAGGCGATGGACTCCCGCATGATGGAGAAGGTGCGGGGTTTTCTCCAGCCCTTGCGCTTGATCTCCACGGCGACCGCCGTAGCAGGCTCTCCCCTGAGCCGTTTCACGGCCTCATTGAGAGTGAGGTTCTCCGTGGGCTGCCCGTCGATCCTGGTAATGGCGTCGCCAGGCTCCAGGGCCGCACGGCCGGCGGGAGTCCCGGGCAGGACCTTGAGGACCGACAGACGGCCGTCGCACACGGACACGACGATCCCGAGCCCGCCGAAGGCGCCGGAGTTGTGGATGGTGAGCTCCTTGAAGACGTCGGGGGGGAGGAAGTTCGTGTGCGGGTCGAGGGTCTCCAGCATGCCGGCGATCATCCTATTCTC
>QKIM01000291.1 GCA_003249585.1 Deltaproteobacteria bacterium | reverse complement strand
AGCGGGGGATGCCCGTCGCCAGTTCCCAGATGCGCACGGTGCCATCATCGGAGCCCGAGGCCACGAAGCGGTCGTCGGGGGAGAGGGCGACGCGGTTGACCCACTGGGTGTGCCCGAGCAGCGTGCGCACCACCTTGCCCGCCTTGAGGTCCCACACCTTCACCACCGGGAGCACGCCGGAGGTGATCAGGTAGCGCCCGTCCCGGGTGACGGCCAGCCCCGTGATGCGTTTTTTGTGCCGAAAGATGCGGACCCTTTTGCCGGTCCTCAGATCCCACCGCACGACGTTGCCCAGGAGATCCGAGGAGAAGAGATCGTGGCCGTCGGGGGAGGCGAGGAGCCCCTCTATGCGTGTCTCGTGCCAGCGCAGGGTGTTCTCCAGGCGGGCCGAGGCGACATCGCGCACCTCAATGGAGGAGTCCTCCATGGCGAGGATGAGGCGGCCGCCGTTGGCAATGGCCAGCTTCTGCACGGTGCCGTTGTGGATCACCCGCGGGGTCTGTGCAAAGGGATCCCCCCACGTGACGACCCCTTTTCGGGCGGTCAGCAGTTTGTGTGTGCCCCCGCTCGCCTCCAGGTCGAACCAGGGGTCGGCGCGGACCGTGGTGCCGGTCATCGCGCCACGGGAGAGGTCGGTTTTGCAGATGACCTTGTCGGCGCTGCCCGAGTAGAGCGTTTTGCTGTCGGGGGAGAAGCGCAGCCGCAAGACCGCGCTGGCGTGGGAGAGGATGCGGATGTCGTCGCGTTTCAGGTTCAGGTCGATGAGGCGGCTGGTGCCGTCGTAGGAGCTGGAGACCAGGAGGCGCTCGTCGGCCGAGAGGGCCAGGCCCCGAACCAGGTCCACGTGGCCACCGATGGCCTGGAGCCGCTCTCCGGAGCCTGCGTCCCACACGAAGACGTCCCGGCTCGAGCCTCCGCCCAGGATCACACGCCTGTCCCGGGAAAAGAGGATGTTGTAGATGGGGTGGCCCGCCGTGTCCACCTGGACCAGAAAGGCCCCCGAGAGGGGATCCCAGACGTTGAAGACCCCGCTCCAGCAGCTCGCGGCCATGCGCTTCCCGTCGTGGCTGAAGGCGAGCCCCATGATGCCGCCGCTTTTGGCGATTTTTATGGAGTGCAGCAGCTTCTTGTCGGGCATGCGGGTGATGAGGATCTCCCCTGCCGTGCTGCCCTGGGCGATGAGGGAGGCGTCCGCACTCACCGCGAAGCGCCGTACGTTGATCCCGTGCTTGAACAGGAGGGTGAGCTTCCTGGTGCGCACATTATAGGTGTACACCGCACCCTGCTGGGTGCCCAGGTGCACGGTGTCGGGCTCTTTTTTCGTCCACACCGCCTCCATGATGCGTCCGATGGTGAGCTGGTGGACCGTGTGCTTCCCCGGGATGTTGAGGTCCCACACCGCCAGCTTTCCCCAGTGGTCGAGGGAGAGCGCCTCCTTGTGATGGGGGCTCGTGATCACGTCGGTGACCCGGCCGCGGTGGGCCTTCGTGTAGTGGATTTTTCCCGAGGACCGTTCCAGGACGGCCACGGAGCCGTCGAAGAGCCCGAAGACGATATGGGTGCCGCCCTGGGAGATGTCCACCTGATAGGGATTGTCGGGGTGCCGGATCACCGTGCGGAGGGTCGCCGTTTTGGTGAGCTCCGCCGTAAGGATGGCGGCGTCGGCTTCGGCCTTGAGCGCCAGCGCCGACGGGTTCGCCACGATGAAGGCCTTGCTGTAGAAGGGGCTCAGCCTGTTGGCGGGGTTGTGGTGGAGGGACCCGGCGGCATAGAGGGCGCTCTCGGCACTGTTCTTCATGAACTTCGCCTTGGCCGACTTCTCCATGAGCGCCTGCGCGATGTTGAAGTGCGACTGCCGCTCCTCCGAGCGCATGCGCCGGTTCGCCTCGCGCTCTTTTTGGTGGCTCCGGTCGGCTCGCAGGCGGGCCGTCTTCTCCTTCTCCATGGCGGTGCGCATGGCACTCTTGGCCCGGGCTTCGCGCGTATAGGCGAGGGCGGTGTAGATGAGCGCGGCGACGATGGTGGACAGGATGAGGCCGGAGGCCACCACCACCGCCTTGTTGCGTCTGATGAAGCGGCGCACCAGCTCCATGGAGCTGTAGGTGTGTGCGGCGATCTTGTCGCCGGACATGTAGGAGGCCACGTCCTTGGCCAGCAGCTCGGCCGATGGGTAGCGCTGCCCGCGATCCTTGGCCATGGCCGTCGTGGCAATGGCGGTCAACTCTCGTGGCACCGCCGGCACCAGCGCGTTGACAGGGGCGGGCTCTTCCTCCTTCACCTTTTTGAGCACCTCCACGACGCTGCTCCCGGTGAAGGGAGGGCGCCCCGTGAGCAACTCGTAGAGCACCACCCCGAGGCTGTAGATGTCGGCCCGCTCGTCAAGCTGGTCGATCTCGCCCCGAGCCTGCTCCGGGGACATGTAGGCGGGCGTGCCCACGGCCGAGCCCACCCGTGTGGAGGCGCTCAGGGGGTCCTCCTCCAGGGTGGACACCTCCTCGGGAGCGACCGGCGCGTTCTCCTCCTGGGAGCTGTGCTTGGCGATGCCCCAGTCCAAAAGGACGCTCTCCCCGAACTCGCCGAGCATGATGTTTTCCGGTTTGATATCCCGATGGATCACCCCGTTTGCGTGGGCATAGGCGATGGCGTTGCACACATCCAGGAAGTGGGGCAGCAGCGCGAGGCGCTCCCCCAGTTCCCTGGTGGTGGAGAGGGCCTCTTTGAGGGTGCGCCCGTTGATGAGCTTCATGGTGTAGTAGGTGGGCGCTTTTGGGCCTTCGTGCCCGATCTCGTACACGGGCACGATGGAGGGATGCTGGAGGCGCGCGGTGAGCTTCGCCTCGCGCAGGAACCGCTCGCGGGTGAGGGCGGAGGGGGAGCCGCCGTCCCGTGTCCCCTTGACCTCCTTGATGGCGATGATCCGGTTGAGCCGCTTGTCCCGGGCACGGGTCACCACCCCCATGCCGCCATGACCGATCACGGACTCGATGCGGTAGCGCGCGCTCACGGCGCCTCTCCGCTCCTGAGACGTGTTCGAGGATGGGGACGGCGTGTCGTCCCCATGGGCTACCGTGGGTTCCATGCCCAGGGAGT
>QKIM01000445.1 GCA_003249585.1 Deltaproteobacteria bacterium | reverse complement strand
ACCCCTGAAGCCGCCAGGACCATCACGCTGCAGTCGGACACCTCGGAGTACCGCACGATCTTTGGCCCCTTCCCTCCGGCGATCACCTCCATCGACGCTTCAGGCAGCCAGCTCCTCCTCTCCCTGGATCCAGGCGGGGAGAGCACCGGCGATATTCGCTACGCCATCTACCGCGACGGGGTGCTCGTCGCCGAGGATCTCCCGGGCACCACCACCGGCTGGACCGACACGACCGTGGACGCCCTGACCGAGGGACCATGCTACACCGTGGAGAGCACCTTCACGGTGACCTCAGCGGGCGGCAAGGCCAACGCTTCGCAGCATGCGCGCCCCATCTGCTGGTGGGGGAATGCCTATGAGCGGATCGCGGTCATTGGTGCCGACTGGTTCATCGCGACGGGAGGCACCCTCGTCTTCAATTACGGATACGACCACTACGAAGGATGGGGCGCCCCCGGAGATGAGCTGGAGGTCGCGGATTTCACGGCATCCTATACGGGGACACACCTTCTGCAGGTGCTCTACGGCAACGGCGCAGGGCCCTTCAGCACGGGTATCACCTGTGTCCAGAAGCGAGTGGATGCCTATGAGGGCACTACTCTCATCGGTGGGGGATATCTGGTCATGCCCCAGCTGGGAACCTGGGACGATTGGCGAGACTCCAATTTCGTCCCCGTGGAGCTGGAGGCGGGGGTATCCTATACCTTTGTCCTGCGGCACGACGCCGCCTCCATCAACATGTCCGACTTCGCGCACAACGAGCTCTACGGAGGCACCGGCGGGGCCAGCGGCGCCCACCACTACGTGAATATTGCCCAACTGAAGGTCTTGAGTCTGTCGGGAGTAAACTGAACGCAATCAGGAAGGGGAGGGGTCGTTGTAGAGATCGGTGGACTCGTACAGTTGGGCGATACCGGTCTTCTCCACGAAGTTGTACTGCCCCTCGACGTACCGGCTGGCACCGCTCTCGGCGTCGATGGTCTGCCCGTAGAAGAGCACGCTGTCCGGATCGTTCTCGATGGTTTTCACGAGCTTGATGTAAATATGGACCGGAGTGCTTTCGAACCTGGTCCCGATGGAAAACTGCACGGCCACCTGGGTGAGGCTCTTCGAGGAGACCCAGTTGTCTATGATGGGGGCCTGCTGCCAGAGCTGCTTTTTGCTTGGTCCATCAACAATGTTCAACGTTTGAGGCTCGGTCATGACGTATCCTCTTTGGGGAAAAGTGGCCTTATTGTGGCACAAAACGGCGGCTCTGTGCAACGATTTTTCGCCACGGTCCTCTCCTTTGCCCTGAGATCCGACAGTGCCGTCGACGCAGGAATCCAGCGCTTCTTGATCTCCCGCGCCACGGGCACATATGAGCCATTTGTGTGGTTTATGTTACAAAACTGTTAATTTCAGCCAAACTTTCACTTGCAAATTGGATCGTCAAGTCCTATAACAACAATGACTTTTCTCTTCACGCAGATTCTGCCCACAGCCATCGTCACAGGCTGAGAATCTGGAGTTAAACATGGCAGATTTTTTTGATTTCGATGCGGATATCGATGACGTTGATGTTCCGCAACTGACCGGCATTCTTCAATTTACTGAGAACCAGCAGAAGCTCAAGCTCTCTCGGGAGTATTTCCTCGTGCGCAAAATCGGGGAAGGGGGCATGGGGGAAGTCCATCTCGCCAAGACCTATTTTCTCGGCGAGGAGCAACTGGTGGCGGTGAAGATGCTGAACAAGCGGGAGATGCCCTCCGAGGACAGCCTCAAACGGTTCCAGCGCGAGACCCAGCTCCTGATGAAGGCAAAACACAATAACATTGTGAAGTTCATCGACTACTGGGAGAATGCCCTCTTTGCGTATCTCATCATGGAGTTTGTGGATGGAACGGACCTCGAGACCCTCGTACAGGAGAAGGGGACTTTTGAGCCCGGAGACATCATCGGGCTGATCAATCCCATTCTCGAATCCCTTCTCTATATGTATAAAGAGCACGGGATGCATCACCGGGACATCAAACCGAACAATATCCAGATCACCAACTCCTCGCCCCGCAAGGCGATGCTCATCGACTTCGGCAACGCCAAGATCATGAAGAAAAACGAGTCTGGAAAGTCCCTGACCATGATCTCCGGGCAGATGTCGGGGACTCCCGGGTACATCGCCCCGGAGGTGAGCATGGACAACTACACGGAGCAGGACGATGTGTTCTCCATCGCCTGCACCATCATGTACTGCCTGCTCGGTCACAACCCCTTCGAAGTGCGCGGTGATTTCTTCGCCTCCTTCAGGCGGATCCAGGAACACAAGCTCGACCTCGGCCAGTATGAAGGGACCATGATCGGTCACTGGATCCATATCAACACCGCCTATAACCGAAACGACCGCATGACCCTCAAACAGGCCTACCACTCCCTGGAGAGGATGCAGCGCAACAAGGCCTACCCCCTGAAGAAGGTCAACCGGCGGTTCGTCGAGGTCATCGGGTCCGACAAGGCCCTCATGCAGCTCATCAGCAAACAGAACAGCGAGATCGAGCTGGCAGCCTCCCGTGGCGCGGCCTCGTCCGGGTCCTTCTCCGCACTGGAGACGACCAATCCCGGTGTCGAGGTGACGGAGACGAGGGATGCCCCGCGGGCCCCCCGGCAGAAGACCAGACCGTACGACATTCGCAGGGACATCAATCCGAAGTCCAGAAATACCCTGATATATGCAGTCCTCGGGCTTACTGCGGTGGTCGTCCTGGCGCTGGCCGTGCTCGTCGTGGTCAAGGTCGGCAGGAACCCCGCCGAGGATGGAGTGCACATCCCCGCAGGCATCTATGCCCGGATGAAGGGCGCCGAGCTGGTACATTGGAACACCAAGCTGCCGTACTACCGGGACACGCGATCCATTGCCTCCAAGGTCAACCGCAAGGAGGGCAGGGCGCTGCTCATGGACGAGGCCAGGGTCTACTATGCCTTTGCAACCCGCCATGAAGACGCCCTGGCCTATCAGCAGGCCGAACTGCGGTGGAAGGCGGTGATGGCCAAAGCCCCCACCTCCGATCACGCCAAGCTGGCCGCCATCTCCAGCCTCCACGCCTTCTACTGCAGAC
>QKIM01000245.1 GCA_003249585.1 Deltaproteobacteria bacterium | reverse complement strand
TTCCGATGCGGTGGCTGTGGCACGGACCGCAAGGAGTCCATGAGCCGCCTTGGCATAGTACGGCGAGGAGACACGCCCCCCCCGGGTGATCCGGGACATGGTCCCGCTTTTGAGTTTCAGTCGGTAGATATCGTTGAAGCTGTAGACGGTACGATACACTTCCAGATTGTGGAACCACAGGGTACCCGTGCCCCAGGAGGGGCGTCCGGCCCCTATCATTTTGGGCCCGATGCGGCTGCTGGAGACCGCCTTGCCATCTTTGTCCAGCCGTAGCAGGTGGAGGCTGTTGGGGTGGTGGCCGTCATGGCCCACATAGATGAGCTTGGTGGGGTCGGTCGGATGGAAGACGGGGTAGAACTTGAACTCCCCGCCCCGGGTGACGGCGGCCCCCTCTCTGATGCCCCGATCCCGGACGACCGCCATCTGGGCTGTCATGGTCCGCGCGAGGTATTCGGTGAACTCCTTGTACAGCGTGACAAAGGTCTTTCCAAACGCAACCTTTGCGCTTTTGTTCAGCCCGAAGGGGACAATTCGAGAGCCATAGTCCGCGGAGAAGTGTTTGAGCTTTTCTCCACCATATCGACGGGCCAGGAACCACAAAAACCGCGATCCGTAGAGATAGGGAATGGCGCCGTGAGGGTAGGGTATGGGGGCCGAGCTGATCTGGCCCAGGGAGAGAACCTTGCCCTCGAGGACGGAGGCCCTGAGGTACATGGAATAGATGGCCGCGCGATTTCGGCCCGAGGTGCTGAACCGGGTCTCGTTATATACAGAGAGGGACTCAACGGCCCAGGTCGGGAGGAGGGAGTTGGGTACCCACAGTTGCCCGAAGACAGCGTTGATGAGCCGTGGAAGCTGTCCCATGGTGTCCATGTGCAGGATATGAGTATATTCATGGACGATGAGCATCCAGAGCCAGTCGTCAAAGTCCGACAGCTCGGAGATGTCCGACGGAAAGGTGAGGAATACGCGGATGGTCCTGCGGAAGTAGACGGTGGCGCTCCCGTTCATCTGATCGGTGTATGAGGAGACCACGATGTCTGTCCGTCCCGAGGGGGCGTGCCCCATGAAGGGGCTGAGCAGACGATGGGCCTCCTCTGCCATGGCGGCTGCTTTCTGGGCCGTTTGGGCATATTCGGCAGGAAAGATGACCCTGAAATGGGCGGTAGAGAGCTGCTTCCAGCGGATGGAGGGGTCATCCGCGGAGGCGTTGTGAGAGGTGAGAAGGCCTGCCATAAAGAACACGGTGAAGGCCATGAGAAATCGGGTCACGGATATCCTTGGCCCCCGCCGGGGAAGGGCTCGCCACCGGGGCGGTCCGGATTGTGGGGCACGCAGCCACAGGGTAGCACAAAGCACGCTCCGGGCCAACGTCAAGGCTGCAGGGAGAGCGGAAAATCCCAGGGATGTCGGAGTTGCTCCCTTGACAAAGCACCCTTTCGGCCTATAACTGATTACTGGTCGTTCCGACCACTCCAAGGTACATCAATGACTGTACATTCATCCACCCTTAACCACCCGACACCATCTGCTCGCAAAAGGAAAAAAAATGGGAAACACTGAAAATGATGGACTCGTAGGCGCAAACGAAGCGGCGGCCGTTCTCCAGGTGCTTCAGTATCTTCAGACGACACCAAGGGAAGAGACCTTCATGCATCCCAAGGCATCCGAGGAGTTGACCTGTCGCAGGACAGACCGCCGGCTCAATCTCAGCCTTCTCATCGCTCCCCATCACTCGCACATGCGGATCGTGGACTATCGCCTGGGGCAGTACAAGCTCAAGTGCTCCATTTTCGACCAGCTCGCCCTGAACAAACAGCTCAACAAGGTCTTTACCCTCGTTGAAAAGCAGGATTCCAACTCCTGGCGAACTGTAGGCTTCTCTAAAGAAGCAGTTATTCCTGGCTATTTCCGCAACGCCGACGGCTATCTCATGAGCCGCGTGTACGACAACGAAGGCAAGCCCGTCACCGGTGGTCTGGCCAAACTGGCCCATGATCGCAGTCCCGAATTTGAGATGGCAGCGCCCTTGAACAAGAAACCAAATGGCCTGAAGCTCAACTTCATCGACGAGCCTGAACGGCTACATGAGATTATCTCCTCCCAGGACGCACATTACTGCTACAACCCCTTTGGCAAAGGCATTTATCTGCCCAAGCTCGTTGTAGAGTCACGCATCGGACGCAAGAGTCTCTGGGTCGGTGGCGAAGTGAATGACGCTTTTGGTCATGCCAAGGTCGACATTCTCAACGCCCCCAAGTCCAACAAGGAACGGAAATACCTCACGTGGATGCTGGGCCAGCTCCTCACCGAGCTCTCAACCTCCCACGATGTGGGCTCGGTCTTCGGCTTCTCCCTCGTGGAGGACAAGGAAATCGGCCAGATTTTCGTGGATGCCGGCTTCAAGAGCACGGGGCAGCTCACCAGGCACATGCAGACCGCCGAAGGAGAAGCCTCGGATGTCTTTGTCTGGCACCGCAAGATCCAGTCTGAAAACCCCCAGAATCGGGACTACTTCGACGAAATGTAAGCAGGAAAACAGGGGGGGGTCAGAACGGAGCGGCGGCGACGTCCTTTGCGCCGACCAGGTCGGCCAGGTAGGCCTCTTCATCAGCGCCAAGGTCTATAAATCGTATGCCTGCGGAAAAGGCCCCTGGCTCCATGATGCGCGACCAGGCGACCACACCGTTGATCCCCAGGGGGGGGATGGAATCCTCGATTCCTTCGACAATACGAAAGACGCCTACCTGAATGGGCTCCTGATCATACACGGGGCCATTGATGAGGATGGACATACCCCCCTTGGAGACGTCATTGGTGATGCCATAATAGATGTTGTCCCCCGTGACGATCTCCACCGCCAGATGCAGTTCATGCCGGGAGTATTTTCTGCGGTTGTTGAAGTCGATGTCTGCTGCCATGGGGTCAGATTAGGTGATTTGCCCCACGTAGTCCAGCGATTTTGACAGGAGGGGGCCCTTAGAGCAGGTGTCCTATGCGGGACATGACGCTCTCCCGCACGGCCTCGTCCGTGAAGACCGGCAGGTTTCCCGGGACACTCACGAGCTCGATCCCCGCGGTTTGGAGAACGTTG
>QKIM01000355.1 GCA_003249585.1 Deltaproteobacteria bacterium | reverse complement strand
GCTGCACTCCGTGAGGCACCCCCCAATGCTCTGGAGCAGGAAACAGCGGTCCGAAGCGACCCCGCACTGGTTGTCCTGGGCACAGGCGGCGCAGACATTGGTGGAGAGGGCCAGACAGACCGTGGTGGTGTCATCCCGGGCCGCCTGCCGGCAGGAGAAGCCCGTGGGGCAGTCCTGGGAGGTGCACAGCGCGGTGCAGCCCAGATCGAGCCGGTCGGGGAAGGCCACGCAATAGCCCGAGTCACAGGTGAACCCGTCGGTGCAGATATCCCCGAAGCCGTTGTTCATGTTGTTGTAGTTGTTGGCATTACTCTGACTATTGAAGTTCGAGTCGTCGTCGGTCTGTCCCTGGGCGCATCCCAGCAGAAAGAGCACCGAGAGGATACGGATAGGCTTCATTTTAGCTCTCCACGACCTGCAGCTCGTAGGGCATACAGTTGAGTTCCCCTGGGTTTCTCAGAGAAATCTTGATGTAGTATGTTCCCTCGTTGTCATAGGGTTTGATGGTGACCGTGGAGCCCGGATTCACGGTCTGGCAGTTCCAGTTGGCCTCATTGGTGTCGTTGGCGCCAGAGACACAGAAGTAGTGCGCTTTGGAAGCAGTATATACTTTCAACTTTACCTGAAGGTTTTCTTGACAGAATGTCTTGTTCTCATAGTTGAACTTATAATAGTCCGCGGGGCCTGTGTGGTTGCTGCCACCGGGAATCAGCGCCGCAGTGACATTCATATATACGTTGTCACAGTCTGAGAATATTCCTGAACTGACCACATCAGTGAGGTTGTGGGCGGCAATGGTGTCATCATCACATTCACAGCCATCCTGAGGATTGTCATTGGCATCATAGAACCCGTCGAAACAGTCCAGGGCGCAGGCCCCCTCCACACAGACGGGGGTCGTCCCCGGCAGGCCGCTGCCCTGACACTCGTCGAAGCACTCGCTGCAGTGGTCGATGGTGCCCAGGAGGCCCTCGTCGATGTTGCCGTCACAGTTGTTGTCGATTCCGTCACAGGACTCAGGGCCGGGCATCTCGCCCTGACAGCTGGTCCACCCGGCATCCCCCAGGCACTGGATGGTGCCGGGGCATTCCCCGTACTCGTTGGAGAGCGCACAGGATCGGATGGCGCCCTCGCGAAGCATGTTGCACGAGCAGTCTTCCGTATCGGGATAGCAATAGGAGGCGCCGTCGGACCCCGCACTGCAGGTGAACCCCGCGGGGCAGTCGTCGAGCTCGCAGTTCATGAGGCAATAGTGGCCCGTCCCCGTCGGGAGGGTCTGGCAGAACCCGCCTATGACCTCGCACATGGTGTCGTTGGAGCAGGTGGAGCAGATCTCCTGGGTGTCCACGGGTCGGCACAGGCCGCGGGCCGTCGCCACTCCGCCCTCCTCGGCGGGCTCCTCTTCGGACTCGAAGGCGCAGTAGAAGCCCTCCTGGCACTCACCGGGACCGTAGCAGTACATGGAGCACCCGTAGATGCCTTCCATCTCGATGCACCGCTCCGACTCGCACTGCGAGCCACCCGCGCAGGGCTTGGCGAAGTCCGTCACCACGCCATAGTTGGCTGAGCTGTTGCTGCTGCTGGACGGGCACCCGGAAAGCCCAACGATGGCGAGGATGCTGGCCAGACCGAGGAAAAATAGTTTCATAATGTCACCTCGTCGACCACAGTATAGCCTGATCCTGTGAAAAGTGTACAATTTAAACAAGGGGTTGCCAGCCCCCTCCCCCTGAGCGGCCAGAAAATAGCATCCACCGCAATGATATTACAGGCAGAAACATGGTCTTCAGAGGAGAGATGGGTGAGCTGGGAGGCGCAGCCCTTTCTCGGGCCAGGAGTCGATGATCCGCGCCGGACACCCCACGGCGAGGACATTGTCGGGAAGATCTCTCGTGACGACCGCCCCGGCGCCCACCATGACCGAGGCGCCGATGGTGACCCCCTCGATGACCGTGGCACCCGCCCCAATCCAGGATCCCTCGCCCAGGGTGACGCCTCCGCAGACGATGGCCCCCGGGCCGATCTGGGCCCAGGAGCCCAGGAGCACGTCGTACTCCACCACGGCACTGGTGTTGATGATGCAGGAGCGGCCCAGCTTCACCCCGGGAGCCAGGACGGCTCCGGCCGAAACCACGGAACCTGGGCCCAGGCTGGCAAAGGGGGAGACGATGGCGGTCGGGTGCACGGCGGAGACCAGCGGAACGCGGTGCTGTTCGAAGAGCGCCCCCATCTCCTTGCGTACCAGCGGCTTGCCCACGGCGATGATGGCGGTGTCGAAGGGATAGGCGCTCTTGGCCAGCAGCTTCTCGGAGCCGAAGACGGGGCGGCTGAGGAACATGGTGCCGCGTTTCTCGACGCTGGGGTCCATGAACCCGGCGACGGGCACGGACTTTAGGGCGAAGATCTCCCTCACGACCTTGGCGTGACCGCCCGTTCCATAGATGACGACCGATGGATATTCACCCGGCATGACGCACCCTCCCCGGCCGCGGGTCCTGGACGCCCGCCACCGGCCCCACTATAGAAGACCTGCCCCGCCCTGACCAGCACAAATCCTTACCACTTCACCATGGGCCGTGGGTCCTTCATGACCGGCGGTTTCTTCATGATCGGCCTGACGACACGGTTCATGGAGGGAGCCCTCATGCGGACCGTAGTCATGGGCTCCGGCTTCGTGGACTTCACCGAGAAGATGAATTCACGGTCGGCGTCGGCAATGAACCGCTCCTCCTCGAGCTGTTGGGTCCCCACGAAGGCCCGAAGCTGGACCTTGGCACCCGCCGGCACCGTAACGGAGAAGGGCGTCCGCCGACGGGTTCCCTTGTGGAGCCCGTTAATCAGGACCTCGACGGCCACGGGATCGTATTTGGAGCCGATGCTCACCCGGTAACGGACCGGTTTGGGCGCCACCATGACCCTGGCCACCATGGGAGGCGGTTTCACAGGCGGCGCGGCGATCACGGTCGTGGTCGACTGTGCCCGCTTGTTGAAGTGGGCGACCACCTTCTTCCAGATGACAAACCCCGCGACTCCGGCGGCCCCGATGATGACCAGAAGCAGGAAGAAGAAGCCGAAGTTGCCCAGTCGCTCCTTGGGAGCGCTGT
>QKIM01000571.1 GCA_003249585.1 Deltaproteobacteria bacterium | reverse complement strand
CATCCATCGATGCACTGCCCCGCCACACAGGCGAAATCCGTATCACAGGCGTTTCCGCAGGCTCCGCAATGCCGGCTGTCGGTCATGAGGTCCGCGCAGCCGGTGCTGCACAGCTCCTCGCCATCGTCACACCGGTTCATACAGGACCCGTTCACACACTGGGCATCGGTATCGCACACATTTCCGCAGGCGCCGCAGTTGAGCGGATCCGTGCCCAGGGTCTCGCACAGTCCTTCGCACAGCGCCTGCCCCTCGGGACAGGTCGCCCCGGTGGAGTCTTCACATCCACCGAAAACAACGATCACAACAGCAGCCATCCATATCGAAAAACGGCGTCTCATCTTTGTGTCCTCTCTTTTCTCATCGGGTTGTGGGGAAGCAATGGACCGAAGGGCATGCTACGAATTCTCTCGCGAGGAGGCAAATCAATTCCATCGTCCCCTTGGAGTATCTTTCATGTTGACTTCTTCACCGTCCGGCGCTCTAATTCACAGAGGAGCCCCCAAAATATCCCTTTTCTCAGAGAGATCGATCCATGCCTGATTCGAGCCCGCGAATACTGTTCATTTCCCATGGAGGAGGCCCGCTCCCGCTCATGGGAGACGAAGCCCACGGGGAGATGGTCGAGCACCTGGAGCGCCTCGCCTCCATCCTGAAGAAACCCTCCGCCATCCTGCTGATCAGCGCCCACTGGGAGGCTGACGTCCCTACCATCACCTCAGGCCCCGAGCCCCCGCTCATCTACGACTATTATGGCTTCCCGCCGGAGACGTACCGCATCACCTATCCCTGTCCCGGCGAGCCGGCCCTGGCACGACGGGTCGGAGCCCTCCTCAAGGCGGCCGGCATCCCCAGCCGGCTGGACGACGGGCGGGGCTTCGACCACGGCCTCTTCGTGCCCCTCAAGATCATGTACCCCGAAGCGGACATCCCCTGCGTGCAGCTGTCCCTGATCAAGGGGCTCGATCCCGCGGCCCATATCCAGATGGGGGCCGCGCTGTCGGGGCTGGACCACGAGAACCTGCTCATCATCGGCTCCGGCTTCTCCTTCCACAACATGCGCTCCTTCTTCGAGGTGGACACGCCCCAGACGCGATCCATGAACGAGCAGTTCGAGGCGTGGCTCATCGACACCTGCTGCGACGCAGGGCTCAGCGAGGCCGAGAGAGCAGCCCGCCTGGAGCGCTGGGAGCAGACACCCTATGCCCGCTACTGCCACCCCCGGGAGGAGCACCTCATGCCCCTATTGGCCTGCTACGGGGTGGCCCAGGCGCCCTGCGACCAGTGCTTCGAGCTCCATATCTTCCACAAGAAATCCAGCTTCTACCTGTGGTGATGCCCCGCCAGGGAACGCTCCGGTTCTTGTCCGCATCCAGATGAATGTTTTTGTTCTCGGGATATTGCGCCCGCAATATTTCATGCCATAAAATACACCATCCCGATCTCCCTCTCGGACTGGAGCCCACATGCTGCGTCCCCTCCCCCTCATCCTGCCCCCCGCCCTTCTCACTCAACTTGTCCCAGCCTGCGACGACGCCCCCACCGAGGCCGGGTGCCTCGACACGGACGGCACCGAGATCCTGCTCTTGGACACCAGCACGGAGCACGTCGGCTGGACGGCGATCTCCCCAGGCGATCCGGGCTCCTGTGAAAACAACCCCGAACTCCTCAGGTAATCTGATCATGACGGCCCCCGTGATCCTCACCGAACGGTTGCAGCTGCGGCCCCTGGTACCGGGTGACGCACCGGAGCTGTTTGGGTACCGCGCCGATCCGCGGGTCTGCCGCTTCCAGTCCTTCGAGCCAGGCACCCTGCATGACGTGGAGGCGTTCCTCGCGCGTGTCGAACCGACCTTCGACGTGGCCGGGACGTGGTTCCAGTTCGCCATCTGCCTTCGGAGCTCCGGGAAGCTCATCGGCGACCTGGGCATGCACTTTTTTGCCGAAGATTCACGGCAGGTGGAGCTCGGGGTCACTGTGTCCCCGGACAACCAGGGCCTGGGCTACGGCACCGAGGCCGTGATCGGCGCCCTCGATCTGTTGCTCGGCTCCCTGCGCAAACACCGCGTGTCGGCGTCGGTCGATCCGCGGAATACCCCTTCCGTCGCGCTCCTCGAGCGGGTGGGCATGCGCCTCGAGGCCCACTTCCACAAGAGCCTGTGGTTCAAGGGCGAGTGGGCCGACGACATGGTCTTCGCCCTCCTGGACTCGGAATGGCCCCGCCCATCAATTTGAATGGCGTTTTAGGCAGACGCGTGTAGAATCGCTTTGAGCCGGAACACGAACAGGAGCAGAACCATGAGTGAATATCCGAAAGCAAAAGCCCCAGAGATGGTTGGAGAATACGACGCAATAGCCCACTCCGGCGGTGGGTACTTCTACGATGAAGTGCTGGAATACCGCGTGTGGTGTCACCCCGAGGACGGCGCTCCCGATGAAGTCGACGGTGAGGACTACTTCTACACCTTCGAGACCTTCGAGGAGGCCCTGGAGGTGTCCGAGAGCATCGAGGGCGCCGAGGACCCCCTCGTCCTCGTCCGGCAGCTGGAGTGGGTCAACGAGCCCGAGGAGGGCGAGTACCTCCACGAGAAGGGGGAGCGCCTGACGGAGTGGCTCCCCGAGTGGCTCCTGGACGGCCCGCGAAAACCCGGCGACATCGAAAAGTTTCTCGAGGAGAAGAGCGCCGGATCCTGATCCCGGCGACAGCCTGGTCCCACTGGAGCACCGGCACGGACAAAGGAGCACCCCATGAACGTGAAATTCGACATGATCGGGCTTTTCGTCTCCGACCTCGGCCGGATGGTGGCCTTCTACCGCGACGTGATCGGGATCCCCATCACCTGGGACGGCGAAGGCCCCTACGCGGAGTTCCAGCACCAGGGCATCCGGTTCGCCATGTATGAACGTTCCATGCTGCCCCGCCTCCTGGGCCGGACCCCTCAGTTCCCGGAAGGCCTCAACGGGAGCTTCGAGCTGGCCATCAACGTCGGCGCTCCCGAGAACGTGGACCAGGAGTACCACCGCATCGTCGGGCTCGGCGGAGGACCGGTCTACGAGCCCCGGGACGAGCCGTGGAAGATGCGGTCCGCCATGGTCAAGGATCCC
>QKIM01000554.1 GCA_003249585.1 Deltaproteobacteria bacterium | reverse complement strand
CATAATTAAAATTTCGACAGCGTTTCGCCCTCAATAGGCCATTTCTCGAGAGGAAGTGGATCGGATGGTCTCGGGGGCTACTCCGTACACAGCGGCACGGCGGCGGGATTGTCCGCACCGCATCCGGCGCCGTGGCCATCTTTGGCCGGCGGAGGCGTCGGCGCCGAGGGAGACTTCTCTTTGCTCCCCTTTCCGTTGGCGGGGAGGGGTCCCACGGCGGGGCACTGCTCCCCCATGAGGACAGAGAGCGCCTGCTGGAGGCTCTCGGTGGTCTGGGCACCGATGAGGCGGGACACCTCCTTGCCCTTCTCGTCGAGGAACACGAAGGTGGGGACACCCAGGAGATGATGGGATTTCTTCATGTGGGCATACTGGGGTTCGGAGATGTCGAGCTCCTTGATCTCCACGGCCCGCGCGCGGCAGGTGGACTTGATATCATCCATGATGGGTTTCATCTTCTGGCAGATGCTGCAGTTCTTGGAATAGAACTCCACCATGATGGGCTTCCCGCGAGGATAGAGGGGGTCGTTCATCATGGAGCACTCCTTGTAGGTGTCATACCCGGAGAGGAGCGAGGAGAAGAAGTTGAGGGCGGCGAAGATGAGGACCACGCCGATGATGCGCTCGAACCAGGGCAGGAATCGGCTGGTCTTGTGGATGAACCCCACACCGGACTCGGCGAAGACCGCCGTGAGGATGAGCGGGATGGCGAACCCGACCCCGTAGGTGGTGAGATACAGAAGGCCCGTAAACGGATCGGCAGTCTGCGATGCGGTGTAGGTGAGCACGGAACCGAGGATGGGGCCGATGCAGGGAGACCAGCCGGCGGCGAAGAAGAAGCCCATGAGGAAGGCGGACAAGAGGCCAACCTTCTGCATCTTGGAGTCGTCCTTGCGGATGGTACGGTTCATGAAGGGGATCTCGATGACCCCGAGGAACTTCAGGGCGAACATGAGCACGAAGATTCCAGCCACCAGCTGGAAGATACCGCGGTGTTCCTGCAGAAACCGCCCGATCCCCGCTGCCCCGAGCCCCATGATGGAGAAGACCATGATAAAGCCCAGGGAGAAGGCCAGGGAGCGGGCCAGGAGCTGGCCACGATGGATCCCCTTGACGTTCTCCATGTCCATTCCCATGAGCGAAGAGAGGTAGATGGGGATGAGCGGATAGACACAGGGGGTGAGATAGGTGCCAAAGCCTGCGAAGAGAATTTTAGTGAAATCCATGATCGACCTTTGGGGTGTGAGGTAGTGTGCACGCGGGCTCACCGCATAATATGAAAAGTAAGCACGAAAATATTATTTTCAACCCTCTGTGGAACTATTTAGCATGGTTTCAACCCAAAATCGAGTTGCGGTACCTATTTTCCAGGTAATTTTCCATGAAGCCTCAGAGCTTGGCGTAAAGGAGCACTGTAACAACAAGGCCATAGATGACGACCGACTCCACCAGCGCCATGGAGAGGAGCAGGAGCGGCATGATCGCCGGGCGCGCGCCGGGGTTGCGCACGATCCCGCCGACGACCTTGGCGCCGACGATGGCGAGCCCCAGAGTGCCGCCCAGCACGGCGGAGGCCATGATACCCATGATGGCGAACACATAGGCGTCGCGATGGTCCTTCTGTTCTCGCTGCTGCGGCTGCTGGACTGCGGGCGGAGCCACGGCCGGGGGCGGAACCATTCCGGCCTCGGGGGCCATGACGGGCGGGGCGGCCTTGGGTGGCTCGGCGGCAGCGGACCAGGCCCAGAGGGTAAAGAGGAGAATGACAGGGAGGATGGTGAGAGAACGCAGCATGCTTTTCATGGTACTCCTAATGGTCCGAGGACATCGCCATGCCGAAATATACCACGGAGAGCAGGGTGAAGACAAACGCCTGCACCACGGAAACGAGCGCTCCGAGGATCAAAAACGGCAGAGGAATGACCAACGGGATGAGAAAACTGAAGATGGCGATGACCTTGTGGTCCGCGAAGATGTTGCCGAGGAGGCGGATGGTCAGCGACATGGGCCGTGCGATGTGGCTGATGGTCTCCATGATGATCATCATGGGCGCCAGGGGCCAGAAATCCCCGGTAAACTGCTTGATATATTTGAACCCGTGGTACCGGATCCCCAGATAGTGGGTGTAGAAGAAGACGACAACCGCCAGGATCAGGTTGAACTGCAGATGCGACGTGGGGGGGTCCATGCCGGGAATCACCCCTATGAGGTTGGCCACCAGGATAAAGATAAAGAGGGCCGCTGACAGCGGGAAGGCGAGCCGGGCCTTCTCCTTGTCTTCCACGACCGAGACGACCATACCGTAGAGCCCCTCGAGGAGGAGATCCACGAGGGCAAAGAGTGAGACGCGCGCGGGGGGCACGTGGGCACCGCGGAGCCGTGCCTGCCGCCGGAACCGGATCCCCAGGAGCACCAGCGCGATGGCCATGAACATCACCGTGATCACCGGGACGAGGGAGAAGTGCTCCTGTGGCGGAAAGATCCCGTTGGACCAGGATCGCCCAAGGTATCCTCGGAAGAATTCCTGGAGATTCTCAAAGCCGGGAAGTAGGTCGAACCAAGTGGTGTGCTCACCCATGGTTTCGATTTATACCCCTTTTCGACCTCATTGCAATCAGCGAAATTCGGTGATTTCAACCGCACCGGGATGTCCGATCACTGTCCGACGCCCACAGGCGCGCTGACGGCGGAATAGTTCGCGACCTGCTCCTGGGGCTGTCCCGCGTCGCGGACCAGGTTGCGCCCGGCGCGACAGGCGTTCACGATGTGTATCGGGTGCGTCTTCACGATGCGGTCCATATGGCTCAGTGCGCTGCGTGAGAAAGAGACGAAGGGCCGGCTGTGCGAGCGCTGGCTCACTTCCCGGATGACAGCCCCCATCCTCTTGCGCAGGCATTGTCCCGAAGCGGGATCCAGCGCGCAGGAGGTAAGGATATTGCAGCTGCGCGCCACCTTGTGCTGCTCCGAGTATGCCCCGAGGACACATCCGGCCCGCTCGCCCGCGCTGGAGTACATCCCCCTGCACTGCCGCTGGATCTTGCTCTCTCCCTCCCGGGCTCCCATGGCGATGGCCACGGCAACGCCGATAAATCCCAATGTGACGATAAACATGATGGTCT
>QKIM01000051.1 GCA_003249585.1 Deltaproteobacteria bacterium | reverse complement strand
GTACCGCCGGGAGACCGCAGAGAGCACCTGAACCGTTTTGTGCGGATCGTTGCCCTGTGTCCCGAAAGTCTCATCCTTGGACCTCGCCTGCTGGGCCCTGCGGTCCAGGAGGCGGGACTGGACGGGCGTTTTATCCCCTTTGAGGAGCTGCGGGAGGCCCAAGGGTCCCACGGGGATGTCACTCCCGGCCCCACGGGGCTGATACAGTTTTCGTCGGGGTCCACGGGGAGCCCGGTGGGGGTGGTGCTCTCTCAGGCAAACCTCCTCCACAATATCCGGGGCATCATGGAGAGACTCGCGCCTCTCGGGAGTGCAGGCCCCTCTCTGAGCTGGATGCCCCTCAGCCACGACATGGGACTCATCGGCATGCACCTCGTCCCGCTGGTGATGGGGTGGCCGCAGGTAATCATGGAACCTGTGTATTTTCTTGAGGATCCTTCCCGATGGCTGGAGAACATGGAGCGCTTCTCGGCGACGGTCACGGCGGCCCCTGATTTCGGGTTGAGCTATACGCTGGAGCGCCTCGGAGAAGAGGGATTTGCCCGATACGACCTCTCCTCGCTGCGCCTGGTCATCGACGGCGCCGAGCCGCTCTCCCCGACGGTCTGCCGACGCTTCGCCGCCGGATTGACCGCCGCACGATGCTCCGAGCCCGTACTGTGTCCAGTCTATGGTCTCGCTCAGGCCACCCTGGCCGTTACCCTCTCGGAGCCCGGGTCCCCTCTTAAAACGGTCACCATCGACCGCAGATCCCCGGGGCTCGGTGACCTGTCCCCGGACTCGAGCACCTCCGCAATGGAATTCGTGTCCCTTGGTCTCCCGCTGCCCCAGCTGGAGATAGCTGTGGGATCCCCTGATAATCCTGTTTCCGGATCTGATTTTCCGATGGTCGGAGAGGTGTTCGTGCGTGGACCTTCCCTCTCCGAGCAGTGGGTTGGGGCCGACTGTGACCTGCCCGGTGGTTGGCTCGCCACGGGGGATGAGGGGTTCCTCAGGGACGGAGAGCTCTTCATCACCGGACGGCTCAAGGACATGTACATCTATGGCGGCCAGAACATCTCTCTGCAGGATCTGGATCGTCTGGCTGTGGACAGAGGAGGGATCCCCGCGGGACAGGTGGCCTTCGTCGTGCATCCAGCGCATGAGGGTGAGGGGGCTCTGGTGGCCGTCTTCAGGAAAAAGTTCCTTCAGCAGGCAGCACCGTCACGGCCTGCGGACGAGTACGCCGTGCATCTGGGGCGAAGGCTCTCGCTTCTTGTGGGCCGGGAGCTCGGCGTGCCCCTGGGAACCTGTGCGATCACCGACAGCTTCCCCAAGACCACCAGCGGAAAGCTCCAGCGGTTTCTGCTGTCCCGGAGGCTGGTCGAGGGAGACTGCGACGAGCATCCTCTGGCCGAGGTCTCGGTTGAAGAGGAGCTCCTGGCCGGACTCTGGAGGGACTCCCTGCCCCCCGGGGCCTCGACGGGGGACTCCTATTTCTGTGCCGGTGGAGACAGCCTCTCCCTGGCGCGGCTCTTCATGGAGATCCGTCGTGAACTCGGAGTAGAGATAGCCTTCGGGACGTTCTACGCTGACCCGACCTACGAGACCTTGAAACACCTGGTGGCAATGGGGCGACCAGCCCAGAATCCCATCCCACGGGAGGCTGGTGACGTCTCCGGGGGTTTTCCCCCGTCGGCCCGGCGCATCTTCATCTCCCAGTCCATCGTGAACCTCTCGGAGCGCTTCAGCCCGCTGACCTACAATCTGCCCCAGCTTCTCAAGATCGAGGGGCCTCTTGACCCGGGAAGGCTCCTCGGGGCGCTGCGCGACCTCTTGGAGAGGCACCCGATCCTGCGCTCCAGGGTCGTCTTCCATGAGGGAGAACCGCATCTCGAGGCCGATGTCTCCGTGGATCTCCCCCTCAGGGCGCTCCCGCTCGACGAAAACATCGGTGTCACCTTCGAGACCTTCATCCGACCCTTCGATCTGACCGCGGGTCCCCTCTTCAGGACGGCTCTGCGGCGCGAGCGTGAAGACCTTCACTGGCTTTTCGTGGACATCCATCATCTCATCATCGACGGATTCTCCATGGGGCTGCTGCTGATGGAGCTCATGCGGCTCTACAGTGGCCTCGAGCTGCTCCCACCCTCCCATGATTATTCCGATTTCGGCCGGTGGTTTGCCGAGTTCTCCCGCAGTGAGGCCTATCGTCTCCAGGGAGAGTACTGGCGAGAACGGCTGAGCTCTCATGATGCACAATCCATACGATTGCCGGAAAATCCCAGGGGACCCCGTGGAGGAGAGGAGCACGGAGAGCGTGTGATGGAGGCTCAGGATGTCCGTGGTCTGGCCACCCTTGGGCACGAACTCGGCGTGACGGACACCGCGGTTCTGTTCGCGCTTGTCGCGCTGCATCTTTACCGCATCTCGGGGGCCGAGGCCTTCCTGGTAGGCCTCGTCGTTTCGGGGCGTGACGGGCGCGAGACCGACGAGGTGGTGGGCAACACCATCAACATTCTTCCGATTCCTGTAAGCCCGGGCGCTGCCAGGACCTTCTCCGAGCTGGTCAGGCAGATCCACGAAGAGCTCGCCGGAGCCCTCCAGAATCAGCAGTTCCAATACGAGCGTCTCCACCGGGGCCGGCGGGGAGCCGGCGCGCTCTTCGATGTGGTGGTCATCCATCAGAATTTCATCGACCTGAGCACGCCGCTGTCCGTGCGTGGTGTCGAGGTCTCGGCGCCGGGTCTCACCCTGACACTGGAGCGTTTCTCCACCGGAATCATGGGTGCCCGGGTCAGTTATGAGTTTCTCCCCCGTGGGAAGGAGATTCTGGTACGCCGCGAGGTCTCCCGGGAGCTGGATGCATCCTTCGCCGGTGGGCTGGGGTCATCCTTCCATACGCTCGCGACCGCAGCGCTCGCTGCTCCATACGGACCGCTGAACACGATCGTCTGGCCCGTACCGAAATTGGAGCCCCTGCCCGCACCTGTCGGTGATGGAACGCTGGTCGGAAGACTCCTCGCGGCTGCCTCGCTCAACGCGGGTTCGGTGGCCGTGAGGACCGAGGAGGAGGTCCTCACCTACGAAGACCTTTACATCCGGGCCCGGGATCTGTCCCGACGGCTTGAGGGGGCCCCCT
>QKIM01000114.1 GCA_003249585.1 Deltaproteobacteria bacterium | reverse complement strand
CACCCTGGCCAGGCCCCTGCCGCTGTTTCTGCACCCCGATGCCAAAGACACGCCGGTGGGCGCGTACAACGCCGGGGTCCACCGTTTCTTCCATGAGATGACGCCAATCGTCGGCACAGGTGGGCGCTTCCTCAAGGTGAAGTTCCAGGAGCAGGACGTCTATATCCCGTTCATCCCCTCGGTCGTGAGCCTGAAACGGACCCGGCCGGCTCCGCTCAGTATCGCCAGGTGACCGCGGCCACGGCGTAATGGAGCCAGGCGAAGTTGTAGACGGACTCCACGTCCGCGCCGCCCTCGACGGTCCGGTAGCCGGCGGCGATCTGCCATGCAGGGGAGACCTCCCAGGCCACCTTGAGGGCAACGTCAAAGGCCCGGCCCGGACCGCCGGCCAGCCCGTTGAAGTCGAAGAGCAGCCGGAGGTTGCGGGCGAATCGCCAGTCAACGGCGAGATACAAAAGCGGCACGAATCCCAGATCGGTCAACTCTCCGCGCAGATCGTCCTGCTTGACACGGACCTTGGCGTCCCGGATCTTGGCTGTCAGCCCCACGAAGACACTCAGGGAATCGGCGTCCCAGACCCGGTAGTGGTATCCGAGCCGGTAAGAGTTGAATTTATATGTAAATTCCGTCTCGCGCCCGGCGAGAAAATCGATGCGGTCATATCGGACGGGCTCGTCGATGGTGGTGGTTCGGGTGACCTCCAGCGGCGCGAAGAGGGCTCGCACGCGGTGTCGCCTGTTGAAGTTCCACGTCGCGTACAGGCGCCCTGCGGGCAGCGGTCCCCTGCCGATCGTCTCCGTGAGGTCGATCCTGGTGGCCGTGGCCTCGTTGGGGATCTGGACCTCATTGCGGGTCTGAAAGAGGAGCCCTCCCTCGAGTTCGAGCTCGAGGCGGGGCATGGTGGCGTGGGCCGAGGAACCGAAAAAAGTCAGCATCAGGATGGTGATGAGCGGTTTCATGGGTTCCTCCGTTGGGCCGACACGAGAATAGAGACATCCAAATTCCAATCTACTCACGAATCGGCAGCAAGAAACCCCCCCTGTAAAAAAAATGACGGGTGTGCGGCATTTGCTTGAACATTTTTTCAACTGGCGTACCACTCGAGGCGGCGGGCCCAGTCAACCCTCACCCGTCAAGGAGATCCTCATGCTCAGACTGAACCACGGAAACGATATCCTCGCCAGCATCGGCGCTATCACGACTGCTGCCGACGCCCGCGCCCTTCTGGAGGGCCTCACCGACGAGGACAACCTCAGAAAACTCGACACCATCACCACCGCCGAGGCCTTGATCAAGATTGCCAACGCAGCGGTCCTCTTCCAACCCCGTGATATCTGGATCAACGACTCCTCCGCCGAGGCCATGGCCTTCGCCCGTAAAAGGGCGGTGGAAGAGGGCGAAGAGTTCACCATGAAGAACCCCGGTCACACCTGCCACTTCGATCTCCCCGAGGATCAGGGGCGCATGGTGAACCAGACCTTCTACATCGTCAACGACGACGAGGAGACCTCGGTGCTGGCCAAGAAGATGCACCGCGACGAGGCCCACGCCTACGTCCGCGAGGTGATGTCCGGCCTCATGAAGGGACGCACCATGACGGTCTCCTTCTGGAACCGCGGCCCCACAGGCGCCGCCGCGGCCGTCCCCGCTATCATGATCACCGACTCCTTCTATGTCGTCCACTCGGGCAACATCCTGTACCCCACGGTCTTCGCGGCCTTCGACGCAGAGGTCCAGCGAGCCGGCACCTTCTTCACCAACTGCCACTCCATGGGAGAACTGAGCAGCGAGAACATCCCCAAGGCCCGCATCTTCATGGACCGCAGCTGGTTCACGACCTTCTCCTGCTACTGCACCTACGCGGGGAACCCCCTGCTGCTCAAGAAGGGCAACCACCGCTTCGCCGTGGATCTGTGCACCTACTTCCGCAAGGAGGACCAGCTCTCCGAGCACATGTTCATCACCGGCCTCACGGGCCCCGGCGGTCGCAAGACCTTCTTCGCCGGCGCCGCCCCCTCGGGCTGCGGCAAGACCACGACCGCCATGGTGGGCACGGACTTCATCGGTGACGACCTCGCGCAGATGTGGATCGACGGCCAGGGCACGATCCGCGCCGTCAACCCCGAGATCGGGATTTTCGGCATCATCGAGGACGTGAACTGGGAAGGCGACCCCTACCTCATGGAGTGTATCGAGGGCAAGAAGCCCGCGGAGATCATCTTCTCCAACATCCTCGTGGACGATGAAGGCCTGCCCCACTGGACCGGTGACAGGCAGCCCGACCCGGCCCACGGCCGCAACTACCTGGGCGAATGGACCCCGGACCTGGGCCGCCACCGCTCCCACCCCAACTCCCGCTTCACCCTCCCCTGCACGAGCATCGACAACTTCAACGCCGATCGGGCCCGCAGCGCCGAGGGCATTCCCGTCAGCGTCATCACCTACTCGGGACGTGACGCCGACACCATGGTACCCGTCTGGGTAGCCCGCACCCCCGACGAGGGCGTGGCCATCGGCGCCAGCATCGTCTCGAAGGCGACGGCCACGGAAGTGGGCGCCACCGGCGTCAACCGCCAGCCCTGGGCCAACGCGCCCTTCATCCCGGGCCCCCTCACCGACTACATGCAGGCCCAGTTCCTCTTCTTCAACTCCTCGAAGATCGCTCAGAAACCCGTCATGGCCGGGCTCAACTACTTCCTCACCCATGAGGCCCGTGGCGGCAGCGGCAAGGGCCTGCTGGGCGAGAAGAAGGATGTGAAGGCGTGGCTCGGCTGGCTGGAGCTCTATGCCCACGGTGACGTAAAAGGGTATGACACCCCCATCGGCGTCATTCCCCGCCACGAGGAGCTGGTCCCCCTCTTCGCCGCCATCGGCAAGGAGTACCCCCGCGAACTGTACGAGATGCAGTTCGCCCTCTACGTGGACAACATCCTGCGTCGCATCGACCTGCAGATGGCAGCCTACGGCAAAGAGGCAAACCTCCCGCCGCAGCTCTTCGCCGTCTACGAACGTCAGAAAGCCGACCTCAATGCGTTGAAGGCCGCCCACGGCAGCGTCGTCCCTGTCTCTGACCTCGCCTGATCCCACCGCCCCCCCCCTGAACCGTCGCCCTTTACCCCACAGGCCGACGGGCGTATGCTCCCGGGAAAAACCCGGAGGCATCAATATGGCATTCACCATCGCATCCAAGAGCTGGGAGAACCAGGGGACCATCGCCCGCCGATACGTCCTGCAGCGCAAGGGGGGCCAGAACGTCTCCCCGCAGTTCACAGTGACCCATATCCCCGAGGGCACAGCCTGCCTGCTCGTGGTCATCGTGGACCACCACAGGATGGCCAGAGACTGGCTCCACTGGGTGGTCCAGCTTCCCGTCGAGGCCGTGACCCTCAAGGAGGGGGGCGCGCTGCCGGACAAGGCCATCTCCTTCCCCAACACCTTCGGCAACGCGCAGTACGATGGGCCCGCGCCGCCCCCGGGATCACCCCACGACTACCACCTCGTCGTCTT
>QKIM01000116.1 GCA_003249585.1 Deltaproteobacteria bacterium | reverse complement strand
ATAGGTCATGCGGGTCTGAAACCCGACGAGGTTGTAGGAGGAACGGTGGAGATTCTCGGTCCTGAGCTGCAGCACGGCCCAGGGCGTCCGCCCCGTGCGGGGGTCCTTGAGCCCGACGGGGCGCAGGGGGCCATAACGGAGCGCATCGTGGCCCCGCTCCGCCATCACCTCCACCGGAAGGCAGGACTCGAAGTAGCGGGGATCCTCAAAGGCTCTGGGCGCAACTTTCTGGGCCCCGAGGATGGCCATGACCAGGGCCTCGTATTCTTCCCGCTCCAGCGGGCAGTTGATATAGGCCTCCGGGTCGTCCCCCTTCCCCCAACGGTTCCCGTAATACGCTGCGTCCCAATCGATGGAGTCTGCCTCGACCACGGGCGCTATGGCGTCGTAGAAATACCCTTCAGCGCCGATCCGTTGCAGGAGCGCATCGAAGAGCGCAGGGGACGTGAGGGGGCCAGTGGCGACAATGGCGTTCTGTGAGGGGACCTGCGTGATCTCCTGTCTGATGAACGTGATGCGAGGGTGAGCCTCAAGCCGACCGGCGACGTGGGCCGAAAAAGCGTCACGGTCTACGGCGAGCGCGCTTCCAGCGGGGACCCGGCTCTGGAAGGCCGCCTCCATGAGCAAGGATCCGAACGCCGCGAGTTCCCGCTTCAGTTGTCCCGTAGGCCGTGTCAAGTCCTCGGACTTCAGGGAGTTGGAGCACACCAGTTCCGCCGGGGCATCTGTGACGTGCGCATCGGAGCGGAAGTGTGGGCGAGACTCGTAGAGAGTCACGTCCACGCCATGACTGGCGAGATACCATGCGGCTTCACTGCCCGCGAGCCCGGCGCCGACGATCGTCGCTCTCATCTACTCGTTCTTTCTGAAGGAACACTTCACGCAATAGAGGACTGTCGCCTCCCGGCGGCGGCTCTTCTTGCGGAAGAGGTAGGGGTGCTCACAGGCCGGGCAGGGCTCCTCCACGGGTTCATCCCAGGTGGAGAAGGAACAGCCGTCCCCCGAGGACGAATAATTGGAGCACCCGTAGAAGGTCTTTCCTTTTTTGGATCTTCTCTGGATGAGCTTCCCGTCACACCCGTCCTCGGGACAGGAGTAGGGAAGGATGTAGGGGAGGGTGCCTTTGCACTCGGGATAGTCGGAACATCCGAGGAAGATGCCGAATTTGCCCTGTTTCTTCACCATGGGCTTGCCACAGATCGGGCACACTTCATCGCGCATTTCAGGCTGGACGATGGTAATGTTCCCTTGCCCATCCTGATTGAATTCTTTGGTATTCTTGCACTTTGGATAAGTGGCACAGGCGAGGAATTTTCCGTTGGTGCCCCAGCGAATGACCATCTGCGCCCCACACCTGTCGCAGGGGATGTCGGTCTCCACGATCTGGGCTCGAAGATTGGGCATCCCTTCCTGGGCAGCGATGAGGTGGGAATGGAAATTCTGGTAGAATTCCCCAAGCAGTTCCCGCCAATGCACCTTGTTCTCCTCCACAGCGTCCAACTTCTCCTCCATGGAGGCCGTGAACTCTACGTTCAGGATGTCCGGGAAGGCATCCGTCAACAGATCCGTGACGATGGTTCCCAGTTCCGTCGGCTGGAAGCGGCGACTCTCGCGGACCATGTATTTGCGGTTCGTGAGGGTGGAGATAATGGTGGCGTAGGTGGAGGGACGGCCAATCCCGCGCTCTTCCAGCTCTTTGATAAGGGTGGCCTCGGAGAACCGGGCCGGGGGCTGCGTGAACCGCTGCTCGCTCTGGTAGGAGACGAAGGCGGGATTCATCCCCTCTTCAAAGGGGGGCAGCAGAGAGGGCCCCATCTCGCCCTCTTCGCCGCCGGCGTCGCCGGTACCACTTTGCTCCTGCTTGTCGGCGTAAATGGCACGGAAACCCTTGAAGGCTTCCACCTGTCCCTGGCATCTGAAGGTGAGCCGCCCGCGGTCAATCTCGACACTGGTCACGTCAAACAGCGCGTCGAGCATCTGTGACGCCACAAAGCGTCTCCAGATCAATTCATAGAGCTTGGCGAGGTTCCTCGCGTCTGCGGCGTTGGCGCCCGAGGCGAGGATTTCCGCTTCTACCCGCTCCGGAGTGAGGGAGACATCCGTGGGCCGGATCGCCTCATGGGCGTCCTGGGCACCTTTCTTTGTCTTGTAGATGTTGGGTTTGTCCGGCAGGTAGGCCTTTCCGAAGCGGTCCTCGACATAGACCCGCACAGCCGAAAGGGCCTCTTCGCTTACCCGCGTCGAATCTGTACGCATGTAGGTGATGAGACCACGCAGGTCCCCGGTCTTGCCCAGCTCAATGCCTTCGTACAGTTTCTGGGCGAGCATCATGGTCTTCTTGGCGGGGAAGTAGTACCGCTTGGAGGACTCCTGCTGGAGCGTCGAGGTGATGAAGGGGGGAGGCGCCTTGCGCACCGAGCGCTTCTTGGTCACCGCAGAGACGAGATAGTCACCCTCGATCTCTGCGACCACGGCCTGAGCGGCGGCGCCGTCGGGGACGACAGCCTTTTTCCCGTCTATCTTGGCCAACAGGGCTCTGAACACCTCGCCGTTCTCGTGGCGGAGTTCAACGGAGACGGCCCAGTATTCCCTGGGATCGAAGGCGAGAATTTCCTTCTCCCGTTCTACGATAAGCCGCAGCGCAACGGACTGGACCCGCCCGGCGCTGAGCCCGCGGCGGACCTTCTTCCACAGCAGGGGGCTGAGCTCGTACCCCACGAGGCGGTCAACGATGCGGCGGGCCTGCTGGCTCTCGAAGAGGAACCGATCCAGATCCCTCGGAGAATCCCGCCCGGCGCTGATGCCCCGTTCCGTGATTTCGTTGAAGAGGACGCGCTTGACGTTGGGATTCACCTTCTGCACGATCTCATGAATGTGCCAGGCGATGGCCTCTCCTTCCCGGTCGGGGTCGGGAGCGAGCAAGACGACAGGCGCGTCCTTGGCCGCCTTCTTGATGGCGGTGATGACATCCTTCTTGTCTCTGAGCGTTATGTAATTGGGCTCGAACCCGTTGTCCACGTCGACGCCCATCTTCGTCTTCGGAAGATCCCGAACGTGGCCTTTGGAGGCGATAACGGTGTATTTGTGCGCAAGATATTTGGCGATGGATCTCGCTTTTGTGGGAGACTCAAC
>QKIM01000196.1 GCA_003249585.1 Deltaproteobacteria bacterium | reverse complement strand
GAAGGAAATCTCCAGTGCAACGGCGACACGATCGAGGTGTGCAGCGTCAATGGTGGAGGGTGCACCGAGTGGACCTTCGTCGAGGATTGCACCGCCGACGGTCTCATCTGCTCCGCAGGCGCCTGTGACTGCCCGTCGCCCGTATGTACCCTCGGCCAGACCCAGTGCAACGGCGACGCCATCGAGACCTGCCAGGCCGACGGCAACGGCTGCGAGGCGTGGGTCACCACCGGGGACTGCTCCAGCACGGGCCTGGGCTGCTCCGCAGGCGCCTGCGTCGTTGCCGACGACTACGCGCGGTCCACCTTCAGCGGAGGGTACAGCCATGTGAGCGACAACAGCCCAGGCAACGGCGATGACGAATATTATGAGATCGCGCTTCCGACAGGGTTCGACTTTTCCTTTTACGGACAGCCTGTGAGCACCGCCTGGATGAGCACCAACGGGTGGCTGAGCTTCAACGCCGATCCCGGCACCAGCGCGCTCGCCGAGTCCACTCTCCCCAACACCTCGGAGCCCGCTCAGGCCATCTACGTTTTCTGGGAGGATCTGGTCTTCGATGTCGAGTGTTCCTCAAGCTCCCCCTCCCTGTTCTGGGCCGTGCAGGGCACCGCGCCCGATCGGGTGTTCGTGGCGGACTGGTACCAGGGGTGCAGTTATGCCTCTGGGAGCTATACCGGCGTCCACTCCTTCCAGATCCGGTTGTATGAGACCTCGAGTATTATCGAGCTGCTGTATGATTCCGCAAACTGGGTGGACTACAGCAGCGACAGCGCCACCCTCGGCATCGAGGACAACGACCAGACCGACCGGTGGGACCAGATCACAGACTCTCAGGCGACCTGCCCGACCAGCAATTACCGCTACACCCCCGCAGCGCCATGATGTCCACTCCGGTTATTTTGCCGTATCGATGGGGAGGCAGAAGCCCGCATCCGTGATGTCCGTACCCTCGGGGTAGCTGCAGGTATGACTGTTGTCGCAGGGGTTGGTGGCGCGGCAGGCGGGCTGGCATGTCCCCTGGGTCTCGCCCTGGTACTTCACACAGGCCATGTGGTCCGCGCACTCCTCATTGGCCGCGCACTCTTCGTCCTGGGCCCTGCTGCCGAAGGGGATGGTGCAGTAGGGGCCGGTCACGACCATCACCTCGGAGCCCGTCTCGTTCTTGAGCAGGACGTCGAACTTGCAGCTGTGGTCCGCAGGACAGCCTACGCCCCCTAGGGGTTCGCAGCTGGCCTCCAGGACGCAGAAATGGTACCCGCTCAGCCTCGGCGACAGATCCCGGGATCGGCAGTTGGGAGTGACCGGCACGACCGCCCAGTCGGCTTCGGGACAGGGAACGTGCTGGGGGCTGCAGAAGGTGACGCACACGCCGTTGATGTTGGCGGCACCCTTGGGGCAGAGATCCTGGTCGGCGCGCGTGTAATACTGCCCCATGACCGGGCTGCACATGGGGACGATCTCCCCGGATACGGGTCCGTCGGAGGACTGGAACGTGCAGGTGCTCGCATCGCCGAGGCACACGGCCTCCGCGTCGGTGTCGAACCAGGCGAAGTCCACGGTGCAGCCCCCCGTACAGACCTGAGAATCGACACAGAGCGTGTCCTCGCAGTCGATGAGCCCGTCCCCGTTGTCGTCAATGTTGTTGTCACAGATCTCATCGAGGAGCTGGCATTCGGGGCTCACAAGACAGTCCTGATCTGCACAGTCCGTGAAGCCGTCCCCGTCGTCGTCGATGCCGTTGCCGCATTCGGTCTCGGCGCCGACATTGCAGGCCTGGTGGGTGGCACAGTCGGGATCTTCACAATCGATCAGCAGGTCGCCGTCGTCGTCGATGAAGTTGTCGCAGATCTCCCCGCCGCGGCAAACCGCCTCGTCCTGACAGTCCTGATCGTCGCAGTCGATGAACCCGTCCCCGTCGTCGTCGGTGCCGTTGACGCAATTCTCCCTGGGCGCATCCTCCGAGAAGTCCGTGAGCGCAGAGCAGGCCCCCGTGGCCAGTCCCAATACCAATAAAGATAATATAATATACGGTTTTTTCATTTCGCTTCCTCCTGTGGCGGAGGGACTCCGCTTCACCTAGTCTACCACGGTGGCGGTGGAAATCAAAAGGGAGGCAGCGATTAGGCGCGACCCACGTCACGGTCGTTGGGGGAGTGCAGGTATTCACTGGAGAGCACATATCCGAGGACCTCCTCGAGGAGCTCCTCCTGGCGCAGCTCGGCGGTCGAGTAGGGGGCGCAGTCTTCGCAATCGGGGTCGTCGCAGGGCTGCCGCGAGTAGAGCCAGTACTGCACGGCCCCCGCCAACAGGCCGCTGGCGATGGTCCAGGAGAGATCCTCGCCCTCCTTGTCCATCATGGTGTTCCCCAGCTCCACCACGGCCGCCGCCGTCGCGTCGTACACCTCGTCGTCCTTGGTCTCGTCGTAATCGTCCATGTCGTCTCCTTGCCCCCTCGTCACCGGTCGTTGGGGGGCTATGCCGCTAGAGCGTGGTGAAATCCACCATCTCCCTGAAGCGGGCTTCGATCTGCGGATAGTCCACCGTGCGGTGCCTGTCCAGCGAGAAATCCTCGACGGTGTAGGAAGCGACCACGGCGCCATAGAACATGGCCTCCTTGAGGGTGCGGTCGCTCACGGTGCCCACGCGGGCGAGGTGCCCCATGAAGCCGCCGGCGAAGCTGTCCCCGGCGCCCGTTGGATCCACGAAGTGTTCCAGGGGAACGGCGGGGGCGTAGAAGAGGGAGTCCTCCAGGAAGAGCAGCGCACCGTGCTCGCCCTTCTTGAGGATGAGATATTTGGGGCCCATGGCCTGGATCATGCGTCCCGCCTTCACCAGGTTGAATTCCCCCGTGAGCAGCCGGACCTCCTCGTCGTTGATGGTGATGAGGTCGAGACGGGAGATGAGCTGGTTGAGCAGCGCGGGCTCGGCGTCGATCCACAGGTTCATGGTGTCTCCGGCCACGAAGGGTTTCCCCTCGATGGCGTCGAGCACCTTGAGCTGCAGGGAGGGGTGGATGTTGGCCAGGAAGAGGAAGTCGGGGCTGCGATAGGATTCGGGGAGCACGGGATCGAAGTCGGCGAAGACATTGAGATCCGTGGCCAGGGTAGTGCGGGAACTGAAGTCGTCGGCGTA
>QKIM01000506.1 GCA_003249585.1 Deltaproteobacteria bacterium | reverse complement strand
CGAGGACAACGACGGGGACGGCGACACGGACTGCGACGACGCCGACTGTGTCGATGACGCCGCCTGTGCGGACGTGATCAAGCACGTCACCATCATCGGGACCTCGGATCTCCATTCCCATCTCATGGGTGTGGGTTCGGCGACGGACTACTCTCCCACCACCCTCGGCGATGATACCACCCTCTCGGGTCTCTCCAGGATCGCCGGACAGATCAACAGCATCCGCCAGACCAGGGACGCCTCGGGGATTCCCACCCTCCTGGTGGACTCCGGTGACTGCCTCATGGGCGACATGGTCGACCTCCTGTCGGGGTCGGCTCCTCCCGTCTATCATTACTTCAAATATATGGGGTACGATGCCGTGACCCTTGGGAACCACGACTTCGACTGGACTCCAAAGGGCACCGCAGTTGTCATCGGCGCCGCCCGGAACTCCGCCCTCATCAACTTCGACATCCCCCTCATCTCTTCGAACCTCCAGACCAGCAGTGAGTCGGCTGCCGATGACGGCATCGAGGCCCTCATCGAAGACGGCGTGATCCGCACCTATGTCATCAAGCAGCTCGACGATGACTTCGCCGTTGGGATCTTTGGCAAGATGGGCATCGAGGCCGACTCCAACGTTCCCCAGGCCAAACCCCTCACCTGGTGGCACGACGACCCCGAGGATCTCGAGAGCGGCTATGCGCGGACCCAGGCCCTCGTCGACGAGATCCGTACCGATGGCGCCGACATGATCGTCCACGCCTCCCACCAGGGCATCGTGGAGAATGGCCTCGGCGAGGATCGTGATGTCGCCTCCAACGTGACCGGCATCGATGTTATTATGTCCGGGCACAGGCACCAGATCCTCGACAACCCCAAGCGGACCCTGAAGGTCGGCAACACGTACATCATCGCCACCGGCCGCCGTGGTGAATACGTGGATCAGATCGATGTGGCCTTCAACCTCACCCTTGGCCAGGTGGAGGACGCCACAGGCTATGTCCACCCCATCGATGACACGGTCATGGGGGACGCCACCATGGCGGGCATCATGAACATGTATATCGGGTTCCTCGACAGTGAGCTGCTCACGCCTGTCTTCGGCATGACCTACTCGGCCACGCCCATCGCCCACACCACCTTCGACATCGAGTACTACCACAACTACAACACCATCCCCGTGGGCTCCGAGGTGGAGACCGCCGCCGGGTGCGTGGCCGCTGACGCCATGCGCGCGGTCATGAACACGACCATCGCCAAGGCCGCAGCGCAGGGGCTCCCTCTGGTCGATCCCACCTTCGACGCTTCTCCGATCTTTGTGGCCGTGGCCGAGAACGGAGCCATCCGGGATTCCATCACTGCCGGCAACACCGGCGCCGTGGCGGCCGCCGACGCCTTCCGGCTCTTCCCCCTGGGGATCGGCCCAGACGGGCTGCCCGGCTACCCCATGCTCTCCATCTACCTCACCCTGTCCGAGCTCAAGATCATGCTCAACATGAACGTGGAGACCCTCAAGGGGAACGTCCCCTTCGAGTACTATCTCTATCCATCCGGGGTTCGCTTCGTTTACGATGACGGGGGTGGTCAGTTCGATCGCGTGGTGGGCGCCTTCAAATGCCCTGACGCTGATCCCTTCACCACCAAGAACTGCTATACGCCCGGCGTGGGAGAGATCATAGACCTCGACGACGCCACCACCCTCGTCCGTGTCGCCGTGGACTACTACGTGGCGCTGCTCCTCCCCGAGGCCAGGAACGCCCTGGGGTCGAACCTCATCATCAACCCCAAGTACAAGGACGGCACCCAGATCGACATGACCGACTCCGCGGCCGTTGCGGCCCTCGCCTTCAACTCCACCCCCGGGGACAGCGATGGCGACGGGGACATCGACGCGGACGACCACAACGAACTCAAGGTGTGGGTCGCGCTGCTCTACTTCATCTCCAACTTCTCCGATGACTGGTCCGAGGTGGAGCTCGCCCCCGGAGTGCCCCTCACCTATGACGAGGCCTCGGACGGCCTCCCCTCCTTCCCCACCAGGATCTACAGCAACGATACCGCCCCCGCCGGGCAGGAGCAGCTGTGGAGGCTCGGGCTCGACCGCCACATCGAGATCAACGACTTCTGCGCCATCCCGGGAATGGCCGGCGCGCACCCCTTCTGCCTGTAGCGCTCTCTCCTTGAACCGGGCGGTCCTTTCGGACCGCGTATCTCCTCAAATCCCTCGTCTTTTGTGATCATCAGCCCAGGGTCGTCGCCCCTTGCCTCGGGTGGGCTCCTGTGCTAAACAATGCTACCCTCCCCGCGAGAATGGCGGAACTGGTAGACGCGCTGGATTTAGGTTCCAGTGTCCAAAAGACGTAGGGGTTCGAGCCCCCTTTCTCGCACCACGGCAACTAGGTAGAAGTAACTGATAATAAGGGACTATTGTGACGTAGGAAATATGCTAATTACCGCGCCTGCCTTGTGCCTGCCTTGACTTTCTCCGTCGAGCATCTTCACGGCGTCGAAAACAATGTCCTTGTCGGGGTGGATGTACCGCAGTGTCGTGCGGATATCCGTGTGCCCGCAGACCTTCATGATGACATTGGTCTGGACGCCCATGTCGGCGAGAACAGAGGCAGTGGTGTGCCTCAGCGTGTGCCACCCGATACGGGCGATTCCAGCAGCATCACATGCCTTCCACAGGTACTTGGCCATGTGAGTGCTCGTGAGAGGGCTCCCATCATCGTTACAGAACACCAGCGGGCCTCTCAGATGGCGGATGCCCTTGAGCATAACCACAGTGTCCTCGGAGATGGGGATCTCCCGACACCTCCCTCCCTTCGGAGTGGTGATCGTGTCGAAGGAGAGCGCGTGCTCGATCTTGATGATCCCGGCTTTGAAGTCAATGGACCGCCAGTGCAGGGCTCGAAGCTCTCCTCGGCGCATCCCTGTCCGATAGGCGAGCGTGATGAGTTCACGGAAGGGATACTCCGCAGCCTCTGCAAGGCGCTCGCATTCTTCCAGGGTGAGCCGTTTCATCTCCGGAGCTTTCTGCTTGAGCCACTTGACCTTGGGTACCGACTTCAGAAACCCCATCTCTTCCGCGAAATCCAGCGTCTTGTGCAGGGTCGTGAGGACGTTGTTGATGGTCTTGTTCGACAGCAGGCGGCCTGTTCTCTGGTTCCTCTTCCTGGTCAGGATCATGGTGAGCTCCGAGATCTCCCTCTTCCCGATGGCCGAAACCTCCTTGTCGCCCAGATAGGGCAGGAGGTGGTTCCTGAAGTCTTTATCCTTGGAAACCACGGTCGTCGGCTTGTTGAAGATTTCAGCATGTCGTTCCATGAATAGGGTCACCAGGTCACTGAACAGGATGGGCGTAATGCCACCCTTGGATTGCAGGTACTCCTCATGAGCACGAGCAACAAGGTCACGTTCAAATTCGATAGCAGCGCGTTTCGTCTGAAGGGGACATTTCTTCCTGATCCTCTTCTTCGAACCATCAGGAAGCACCACGGTGATATCCACGATGAGCACCGAGCTGGTCTTCCCATGGCGAGTCTGATTGATGCGGCGCACAGTCATCTTCGCCTCCTTTCGGGTGCGCCGTTACCTTCCTCCAGATACCGTAGCACAGCGGATCGTGAGATGCGAATCTGTTTTCCTATCCTGCGGACGCCGGGAATCTCACCCTTCTGGATGAGATGATAGATGGTCTTCCGGTCCACGCGCAACAGAGCGGCAAGCTCGTCGACGGTGAGAACCTCGGGAAGCGATGACGTCGGTGCTTCGGCAGTCGTCTCGGGGATTACATCAGTCGTACTACTCATCTCCCCCTCCCTTCCCCGCCTCGTCTACGGGCTCTGTCGCTGTGTCGAGCAGGTCCATGCCGGACAGATACGCCTCAATGTCAGCGTGCGCTCGTTTTGCTTCCTCCAGGGTTCGCGGTTCAGGCCCCACGTAGAGCGCGGCGTGGGGGCAGACGTCGATGTCCAAGAGACTCAGCCCATCAAGATCGTAACCAGCTACGACGACGGGGGTCTCCAAAATCACGGGCTCGAAGCCGGTCACAGTAAGGACCAGCCGCCCGTCTATGCGAAAGAGCGTGACCAGGCTAGCCATGGCTCCAGGTCAGCGGGTTGGGGTTGGTAGGACGATGGGGTTTCATTTTGTGGTCTCCTTTCGAGAGAGTAGTGCCCGGGGGTCGAGATGACCCCCGGGGGTTGTGTCCTCCAGGCCCATGAGCTAAAATCAAAGGCAAGGAGGACAAGTTTTACGGAACATGTCTACTCACAGGCGCTGCCACTGGTACTGGTCAGCGCCTGTTCTACTTTTGGGCTCGTCCGCCGCGTATGCTCCTTTCGTGGCGCGGTGGCGTTGGGGCAAATGTGTGAAGTGAGGCTGAAATCATTGGGCATTAGGCATCCTCCAGCATCTCAGTCTCGAAGAAGGACTGCGTGTACCACCGATCTGGGGCCAGACCGCTGAAATAGTAGTTGCCATTGTGCCTTGAGGCGATGGGGTTACCGTTGCGGTAGAGGGTGCATCGTGAGTCATACCCCATCCACTGGGTCGCCTCGCGCTTGGCTGCTTTTTCATTCTTTGCCTTGAGAGTGATCTGATTGTAGAAATGGTGACCGTCCCACTCACAAGCTACATAGATGTCGCCAGGACGAGACTCCTCGATGAGATTGCAGAGGAGAATCTCGATGTCCGTGACGCTGATGTCATCGTTTCCGGTGAGTTCCAGAATGGCTGTTGCTGTTTCAGTGATTTGTCTGTCTGTGATCATAATGTCGCCTTTCATATAGCCCTTTGAGGGCCGGTGTGGATTGTTGCCGATCTGTGCGGCATCGTCGTTCTTGTTGTTGCTGTCGCGCGCGCTCATCGCCCACCCCCTGCGTTGCCCGCCACGGTAAGACCACCGGCGAGGATCCCCGCGAACACGGGCTCCTTGATCACCTGATCCTTGTGCTCGGAGAGCCAGGCGGTCAGGGACAGGTAGAGCACCTCGAGTTGGGGGAGCAACGAGACCGGGACGATCATCGGTGGTCCGCCCTCGGCAGACGCTTGGCTGCCATCTATGCCGAGGAGTTCCAGGACAGGTCGGACTCGTTCGAGGTACTCTTCCATTTCCTTCTGGGTACCTTTGGAGTGATTCGCGTGCGAGCTTCGGATGGCCTGCATGCAGCGCTGTATTTCCGAGGTGTAGCGGTCGCCCAGGCACTCCAGCACGACCTTCGTCAGGTCGCGGAGCGACAGGCAGTGACCGCTATGTTCTGCGGCGCGGAGGAGCGGCGTGATGATCTGGTGCAGGGTGGTTTCGTCGGTGATGCCGTCCCAGGTCCTGCGCCGGACGGGTTCGGGGGTGATGGATAAGTTTATATGGACGGGTTTAAGGTCTGTAGCCATGGGTTACCTCCTGTGGCTGGTGGTTTTGCCGCGACGTGCGGCGGGATTGACGAATATTGACCCTTCCCCATAGAATGTATCTTCCTATGGGAGAGGGGAGCCGCACCAAGCGGCCTCCCCGAGCTTCTTGTCTTTGTCTACATAGACAAAGACATGGCGGATTTTTTTCTAATTTATCGTGGAATAACAACAATAATTGAAAATTAGTGGGGGCAAAACCCCATTTAGTGGGGGAAGTGCCCCGGGTTAGTGGGGGAAGCGTAACGCGCGTATGCCAATTCACCGTTTGCCTCCGTGCTTGTAGAACTCGGCTTTCCTATTGAGTTCTTTAATGAAATCAGCATATTCTTGCAGTCCTATTGCCAAGGTGTATCGGTCCTCGCCAACGCCGACGAAGGGTCGCCCCGCGTTCAGCCAGCCTGACCACACCTTCATCGCGAGGTCCTGTGGCAATCCGGCTCGGTGCCCGAGCATGAGCACCTCTTCTTCTGTCAGCGTGATCGCCCCCTGCACGTCGAACTCCTTGGCGTTATCGATGAACTCCTTCACCACCAGCAGTTGGAAGATTACTTGCCGCCCGTGCTCGTTGCTGCGCCCCACAAGGGGAGGTTCCGGCAGCCATGGCACTAGGCGACGCTTCTCTTTCAGCCCCTCAGGGAGCGAGCAGACGTAGTCTGGCAGCAGGAACGGATTGATAGTGAGAAGCAGCCAGGAGCTGTGGCCCTTCCAGGTTGACGACGACTCGTTGATGGTGAGCAGATTGCCTTGGCGACCACTGCCAAACCGAAAAACGCCACGCGCCATCGCCCAGACAACCTCTCGCACATCGCTGGCCCCTTTGTGGCTTGTTATCCCACAGCGTTTGGCGAGCTCGCGCCATCCCCCCTGGATGAAAAGTTGATCGGGCTTTTTCTCTCCGACGAAAGCCCTTCTGCAGCCCTCGCGGATGAGAAACTCGAGCACACGGACACCCGCAAGGGAACTGAGCTTGTCGACACCACGGAAAACCACTTCGAGGATCCCCTCTTCATAGAGAGGCACTGTGAGCAGCAGATTACCGCTTCGGTCATTGAAATGGTGTTCGCCCCCCACTCGGTCGGGCTGTTTGCCCCGAGCGGAGAGAGCCATCTCGACTCCATCGACGGTAAGCGCGGTGAGAGCGGGCACATCCCTCCGGTGGGCCTTCTTGTGGTCGTACTCGGGCTTCACCTTCTCCAGCCAGATGACGGTGGCCCAAAGCCGGAAAGCCTTCTGGAGCGTATTCCCGCCAGTGGAGGTGCTCAGAACAACAACTGGGTCCTGGGTCTCCACGAACCGAAGCACTCGCTCAGAGGGAAGGGTGAACGGAATGATCAGTGCGAAGATACTGCCGGATTGGTGGTACTCGTCCAATGCAGCTCTACCCCATCGGAGGATGGCTTCTGCAGCACCCTTTCCTGCTGACCCGTACATCGAGAGCCACTTGGCGAATTCGAGGTAGATTCGTGGCACTCCGTCGACGAACTCCCAGCTGCCCCGAAAGTCAGGCACGGGGTTTCTGCTGAGTTCGTCGCGGACTTTGATTCGGAGCATCTCGAAGGCCAGAGGATCGCCTCCGGCCTCCTTGTCGACAACTGCTCGGAGCTCGATTTCACGCTCCGGGCAGTCATCACGCCATACCCGATACATCTCGGCGGCCATTACGGCCAGCGTTTGGACGAGGAACTTAGACATCGTCGAAGCTCCCTTGCTCGAACTCGGGCTCCGAGGCTGTCTGCGGAGGCACAGCTAGCGCAGGCGCAGGTACGGTGGTCTCCTCGGCGCTCTCAAACCAGGCCGACGTGAACGTGTTCCACTCCTTTTGCAACGATTTAGGGATCAATGACAGCGTGCCATTCTTCTCGCGATGGAGGACCATGTTCTCAATGCGCTTGGTGTAGTTGCTCTTCACGTGTTTGAGCATGTAGAAGCCGTCCATGTAGGGGTCATCCCAGGGAGTCTCTACAGCTCCGCGTTGTCGGCGACGCCTGATGCGCTCGATGTTCATCACCCACCTCATCCCGTCGGTGAGGGCGGTGACACCACGCGCTGCTGTCTGCCCAGCGCCACCAGACGAGGCTGCCTGGGAGACGTGATGTGCGACGATCACCGTGGTCTTGTTGTCGGGTTTGAGCGTTGTGAAGCGGTTGATGATCTGGACAAGCGCGGTGGCGAGGTGATTGTCGGTTTCCGTTCCGCCTGCCCCAACCTGGACGAGAGGGTCGATCACGATAAGGGACCAGTTCTCCTCGGCGGCCACCTGTGTGATCAAGCTTTCGAAGTGAGGAGTCGGATTCCCGTGGTCATCGACAAAGGGGGTCCGCTGGCCCTTGAGTGCCAGGATCCTGAGGTTTTCTTTCAGGATCTCTTGCTTCTCCCGGGCCTCCTGGTGCCCAGACCCATCCGCATAAAACAGCCATGGAAACATCCCCTGAAGGATCTGCAGGATTCGTCTGTAAGCCTCAATTTCGTCCTCTTCGGCCAAGATCAAGAGCACTTTTCCCGGGCGTTCTACCTTGATGTGCCTGAGCCAGTACTCTCCGAGGACCACGCAAACCGCCAGCTGCGTGAGGAGCTGTGTCTTGTACGTCCCGCCAGGAGCGGTGAACATGGACTGGATGCCCGCAGGAAGGAACGGCACCTTCGGTTCACCCGGAATATCGAGTGAGAGGAGCATCTCGCGCTCCGGTAGAGTGCCATCGACCAGGTCGAAGTCGAAGGGCTTGTAGCGCATGACCTCGGAGGCGACGGAAAGGGCGGCCCTTGGAGGCGGCATGACTGTAGGCTCGCCGCCGTCGAAGTAGGTGTCTTGTGGCTCACACTCCGCGTACTGCCGGTTGACGAAGGGACACGACTCCTCGGTGCTGGTCATCCTGGCGATCTGGATACAAGCGTCCTTGAAGTTCGCGGCCTGGCCAGTGGCGACCATGTAGGCGAAGATGTCCATTCCGTGCCCGTCACGGAAGCTGTAAAAGAAGCCGCGTTCATGGTCACCGTAGCGCTCACAGTACACGCCGGCGGAGGGGTTGCGGTCGCCGGTTGAGCTCCGAAAATCTCGGCACTCGAGGAAGCCATTCCCCTTCTCGTTGCCGGTCAAGGCATCCCCATACACGCGGTGCAGGTCAACGCCGTTCACAGCGTCATCGCGCCATTCGGCCAAGCGCTGTTGCCAGTCGGACAGGTGCTGAGTGGGACGTTCTGCAGGAGCAGGAGCAGGCGCGGCATGCGGCAGCGCACAAGGCTGCACCGTAGGCAGGTCCAGGGCGTGGCCGTTGCCATCGATGAACTGTGCACCGCCTTCCGTCGCTCCATGCCACCACGGCAGAAACACGCCATTGCCTACGCGGGTAGCGGTAGCCTGCTTCGGAAACACCTCGACACTGCCCAGCTTGTCTGTCTCTGAGTCTGCCAGCTTGAGCAGCTCGGGTTTAAGCGCCCCGACGATGCTCTCTCCGAAGGCCTTCGCCTCCTTGGCACTGACCTTCGTTTCCAGGGCGAGCCAGACATGGTAGCCCATAGCTCCGCCAGACCGCTCTATAAGGGGATGCAGCCCCATTTCCTTGAGCTTGGTGCATACTGCATCGGCGGCGCCTCGAGGATCAGCGAGCGCGTCGGCGTGACCGGAGCCGTCGAAGTCCCAGCATACGTGGTTGACGAGATTGTCCTCGTCGAGGGTGTACGAGAGGGCGCGAATCTTGCCCTTGCGTTTGATCTTGAGGTAACCGGAGCCAGTGGGGTCGGGCGTGTCGATGACGACCTCAATGTACTGGCCGGTGATGCTAGCCCGGATGACGTTCTCGAGGTGGTCAGGCCCGTTGTCAGCGGTCCACGAGGGGTAGATCGCAGTTGAGCCATCGAAGCGAACGCCAATGACGTCGTCGCGGGACATCAAGTGCGTGGCGCATAACTTGACCTGCCGCTCGGTATAAGATTCTGTCATCATTAGAACTGCCCCCCTGCAACCAGCTGGTTGGATACGATTTCATTGAGATCTGCGCCGCTATTCGCAAGGGCCGTGCCCGAGAAAACGTCAAATTGACGCGACTCGGGAACATCCGAGGACGCCTCCTGTGGTTCATTGGTGGTAGCGTCGACTGATGCGATCCCCAGCAGAGCGCTGAGCTCTTCAATGAGCCTCAGGGCTTCCTCCTGCTTGGCCTGCTCCAGCGTATTGAGGTCGACCTTGATACTGACTTTCCCGTCTTTGTTTTTGACCAAGGGTTCAGGTTTCTTGCCCTCGGTGGGGTAGGCTTTGTTGAGCTCAGTTTTGAGCTGTTTGGCCGTCAGATCCCTTGACACGACTTGATCGGTCCACTCACCAAGATCGAGATCAGGAACGCGGCGTTGACACTGATACAGCGCTTCAGCGTGTTCTGGGGTGATCGACTTGTTGAGTATCAACTCCTGAACGTAGTCCGGCATCTGCGCAAGGTGAACGTACCGGTCGATGGTTTTTGCCCCCTTTTCCAGGTGGGTCTTGATCTCGTTCTGGGTAAACCCTTCCTTGCGCATCCGCAGGGCTATGTAGCCGAGGTCAATGGGAGAGTACTGTTCGCGCAGGAGGTTGTCCTTGATGGAGAAAAGCAGGGCCTCCCGGTCATCATGGCCAGGGAGGATTCTGGCCTTGACGGTCTTGAGTCCCAAGTCGATTGCAACTGCCAAAAGAAGATGACCTGCGAGAATCTGGAAAAGCGAGACGTTCTCGTCGGGGTGTTTTCGTAGGACAATGGGATTGAGCTGCCCGTCAAGACGCACACTTTCTTCGAGGGCATCTGTAGGAGGAGAAATAACCCGGTGATTGAAGTCCCCTGTGCTGGACTCGATCATTGAAATGGGCACCTCCTGGATCAGGTTGGGGGTGTCCAGATAGACGGGGGCGGTGTCCAGAATGATCGACTCCAATTGGTCGAGGTGGGATTCGAGTTCTTCGCGGGAAAAGGGGCTCTCCGAGTCCAGAGCGTTCAGCAGCTCCTCCGCTTTGTCGATGGCGTCGCTGTAGGTGTCGCCACCATTGTCGCGGATGGTGTTAAGGAATGCAGCGGGATCCTCAGGTGTGGGTGTGGCACCGAACCGACCGGCCAGGTAATCGGTCAGGAAGGCCGCTGTCTCGGACGGTTCGGCTTTCTCTTCTTCTCGCAGATCCTCGATCCTCTTGATGTAGGAAGAGATCGGCTTGGCTGCCGAGTTTGACCCGTCCTTGGGGAAGTCCTGTGCCAAGGGTATCTCCGTTGCGTCGGACGTGTGGGGTTGAACATTTCCTTTTTCTTCAAAATTTTGCATAGAGTCCTCCATTGGCCTCAATGAGGCTGTTATTGTTCCAAAATTGTGCGTAAATCTCAGTGGTTAAGAATTAGGGTTCGGCCGAGATCTCTTCAGCGGAATGGTTGTTTTTAGTTAAATTTGCTCCTGTCTGCTCCTCCATGAGATAAAAAAGGGGATACCCCACCATTGGGGCCTCACCGGGGCCTGTGGCCCCAACTAGGAGGACTACATGTAATTTACTGAAAATTGTTGCGATATCAATGCGATAGAAATAATATTTGGCCGGACAATTAGCAGAGACTAATCGGCGTATTGAGTAAAATTGTATATCTATATGATTATACTTAAGAAAATAAATTGCCAGCCGATAGAACGGTTGTGTATCAAGAAACTTGTTGTTAACTATGCTTCGGAATGACTATGCACTCTGCCTGAAGGATTACATAGAGGCCCACAAATTTACTAGCTACGCAGCTCTCCATAGGGCATTCAGGAACACGTACCCCTATATAGAGATCTCGTCAGTGGCGTTTTTCAACCGCTGCAGGCAGTGGGGCATCACCTCCGAGCCTACCCGCCAGGCTGCTCTCCACCGCCGCTACATAGAGGAGGCGCCCTCTCTCCTCGAGAATTGCCAGCCCGCCCGCATTGCTCCTGGCTTTCAGGTGTTCGGGATCGTCGAGCCGTTTGAGAAAAAGTTCATAACCAAGGGGGGGAACGAATACCGGGAGCACATGTTCTCGTTCAAGAAGGGTCCCCATTATTCTCAAAAGGACGGGAGGTGGACAGCTCATGAGGCTGTACCTGCAACGGGAGAGGGACTAATGGCAAAATCAGGAGCTCTGAAATTCATTCAGTATGAGGTGGATCATCAAGAGCCCGATGGAGTGCTCCATCCCCACTACATCGATTCCAGCCCGAGCCACGGATTCATCATCGCAGTCTCCGATACGTTCTCCGGGTACACCCTTGGTGGGGTTTTCCGTGAGAGCGACCCTCTGATCATAATAGAACTGCTGGGCCAGCTCCGGCAGGCCCTTATGACCCCCCTCCATTATTTCACCACCAACCTGGGATGGGATGAGATCGGGCCTCAGTGGTGGTACTTCCG
>QKIM01000575.1 GCA_003249585.1 Deltaproteobacteria bacterium | reverse complement strand
CTCGTGGGCGACTCGGGCCGCAACGATCTCCTCGAGCCGCTGGGGACCGTGGTCCAGGGAGCCTCCGTCTCTGAACTCGCCAGGGTCCTCCAGGGCCTCCTCGAAGAGGCCTCCCGTGCAAACTTCAAGGGGCTGCACGTGAAGATCGGCACCGAGTCGCGCCGGGTCACCCCTGTGGCGGCGGGGCCCCTCGGGGTCGACGACACCCTCTACACGCTGGGCTATCTGTCCAGGAAGATCCCGGAGAAGATCACCGTCTCCGGCTGGTTCGGGGGCAGAACGTTCTCCAGGGACCTCCCCTTCGAGAAGGTCAAGAGCCCTGACAGCGGCGTGCTGGCCAAGATGTGGGCCTATTCGAGGGTCGACGATCTTGTCGCCCAGGGCGCGGGCTATGAGGCCATCACCGCGCTGGCCCGTGAACACTCCATCGTCACGCCCTACACGGCGTGGAGCTTCGTGGTAACCGGGAGCGTGCCGGACACGGCCTACATCCCGCAGTCGCTGTGGGACGAGCTCCCCTCCATGACGCGCTACAAGAACGCCCTCCTCAAGTCCCTGCCGCCCTCCAGCATCTCCGGTCTGGCCCTCCCCGACATGCGTCCCCAGGGGTTCCTCACCTCCATGGCCTACTATTACCAGCGGCTTCTGAACCGGCCCCAGCGGCGCGAGGCGGTCAACGAGTGCTACAACCGCCGGGCCATCTTCCAGCCCCAGGGGGGCGGCATGGTGACCTACGAGTTCGTGGTGGACGTGGACGGGCGCTTCAAGAAGTTCGAGCGCAAGTACACCTCCCTGACGGACAAGAAGATGCTCGACTGCATCCAGCGGGCCATCTCCGTGATGCCCCGCCTGCCTGCCCCTCCCTCGGAGAAGCCGGTGACCTTCTCCCACAGCTACAGCTTCGCCTCCACGGGCAGCATCGTCCCCCAGAAGTGCTCACCGCTCTCCCGTGCCTATATCGCCAAGCGCCGTGGGGTCTGGCGGCAGCGGCTGGCCGGATACATCGATGCCCCCCGGGCCGAGAACCAGTGGAAGATCGCCCTGGCCGGCTGTGAGCTGTCGGGCTGGCTGTACAAGAAGGCCCTCCTGGACATCATCCTCGAGAAGCTCTCCTCCATGGATCGTAAGCTCCACTTCGCCGGGCTCATGGAGAGCCAGGGCTACACGGTCACCCGGTACATCCGGGAGAAGATCCTGAAGAGCGTAGACTCGCCTGAGGCGGCCCGGCAGGTGGTCATGCACTACAACCTCCACGGCGGCGCCCTCATGGGGCGGCTCATGGTCGAGCTGCGCAAGTGGTACGCCAAGGAGGGGCACAAACTGAAGGAGGCCGAGCGCAACAAAAAGCTCAAGGAGCTCATCGCCCGCTTCCACGTCTTCGACCCCGAGAACGCCGCCCTCACCATCCTCTACGCCCGCTACGCCTGGATGGCCGGCGCCAAGGATCTGGCCACCACCCTCGCAGAGGGGCTCGTCCCCCGGCGGGATCTCACGGCCGGACAACGCGAGGATCTGGCCGAGTTCTTCATGACGGCCGGTGACAAACGGCTGGCCAACCTGGTCCGCTCCACCAGCGTCGAGCTGGCGCCCTACGACCCCTGGTCCAGAAAGAAGCTGGGAGACTTCTTCTCCCGTCACGGTTTCCTCTCGGACGCCCTCGAGGAGTACCGGCTCCTGGCTTGGCTTCTGCCTCAGGCCCATGAGCCCAGGATCCTGCTGGCGTCCACCCTCATCCGCAACGGTCGGGTGGAGCTGGGGCTGCGCACCTACGAGAACCTCATGCTCGTCAACGGCAACCGGATGGGCAGGCTGCTGTTGCAGCGGGAGCTGGCCTCCATCCTGGACCACGCCCGCACGACCAAGGCGGCGACGGCCTCCATCCGCGCGCGCATCCGCCGCAACGGGCTGCTCGCCTACGAGGGACAAAGCCTCATCTTCTTCCAGCTCAAGAACACGGCCCCCATGGCCGTCTCCTACCGCTTCGTGGATCCCGACGAGCCCAAGGAGAAGAAGCGGGCGGGCAGAAAAGACAAGGACGCTGGCCCCGTCTGGCTGCAGTGGCCCGTCGGAGATCAGAATCTGGGGCTGCGCGTGATCTCCCTGGCCAAAAAATATGAGCCGACGGCTCTTCGGTTCCTGGTGCCCCGCAAGGACGGCGTGAGCGTCCAGCTCCCCGCTGCGGGCGAGCTGGTGGTGATCACCGGGCTGTGGACCAAGGGACAGAAGATCGTCCGCCGCCTGGTCACACCTTCGGCCGGGACCGAGGTCCTCTTCTCCCTGGCCCCCGACGGAACCCTCGGCGCCCCCGAGGTCAAGAGCCTCCCTGAACCAAAAAAAAAGAATGAAAAATAACAATCTCTCTTGACACAGAGGGCATTCTCACTATTCTCACCACTCGTGTTCGACGCTGGGGGCATGAGGCCCGGCAAGCATCACAACGTTCGTGATCTCAGCGTCGCTCAGGCTGAAGACAGCCTCAAAGGAGACTCACATGTTCGCAATCGTTCTCAGTGGCGGCAAGCAGTACAAGGCCGATGCCAACGGCACCATCCGTGTTGATCGCATCGATGGCGAAGTCGGAACGTCCGTCCAGCTCGACAAGGTCCTCCTCGTCAGTGATGGCGACACCGTCAAGGTGGGGACGCCCGTCGTGGCCGGCGCCAAGGTCACCGCGACCATCACCCGCCAGGACAAATACAAGAAAGTGATCGTCTATAAATACAAGCGGCGGAAAAACACCTCCCGCAAGATCGGTCACCGTCAGCACTACACCGAACTGAAGATCTCCGGGATCTCGCTCTAGTATAGAAGGGAAGGCAACTCATGGCCCATAAAAAAGGACAAGGATCTACCAGGAACGGTCGCGACTCAGCTGGACAGCGGCGCGGCATCAAACTCTTCGGCGGCGAGCACGCCCTGCCCGGAAACATCATCGTCCGTCAGCTCGGCACCAAGATCCATCCCGGCGAGAACGTCGGCATGGGCAAAGACTTCACCCTCTTCGCACTCATCGAGGGCGTGGTCACCTATCAGAACTTCGGCGCCAGCAAGAAAAAAGTGAGCGTTCTCCCTCAGTAGCCCTCTTGCCTTCGGGCGACGGGACCGGGCGAGCCTCGCCCCTCTACGCCGCCCACCCCTCTCC
>QKIM01000298.1 GCA_003249585.1 Deltaproteobacteria bacterium | reverse complement strand
CTTGCCAAAGTCTCTCAACTGGATATAGTGCACGACTTGTCAGGAATAGAATGACGACCGGTGCCGTTCATGCTGCCTGTTGACGATTGACCGGCAGCGCCCCTCAGGAGGCGACGACACCCGCTCAAAGGAGAAAAGATCGTGATTCAGGTCGAAAAAATCTCTAAGTATTACGGATCCTTCAAGGCCCTGGCCGATGTCAGTTTCACCATCGGCAGGGGTGAGGTCGTGGGTTTCCTGGGCCCCAACGGGGCGGGAAAGACCACGACCCTCAAGATCCTGACGGGCAACGCCTTCCCCCACAGCGGGAGCGTCACCATCGCCGGGCTCGACGTCATGGCCGACGAACAGGCGGTGAAGGAACGCATCGGGTATCTCCCCGAGTCGGCCCCCCTGTATCGGGACATGCTGGTCAAGGAGTACCTCTCCTTCATGGCCGAAGCGCGGGGGCTGGGGCCCTCGGCCCGGGAGAAGGCCATCCGCCGCGTCGCCCACGACTGCGGGATCGAGAAGATGCTCCCACGCCCCATCGCCCACCTGTCCAAGGGATACCGGCAGCGGGTGGGGCTCGCCCAGGCGCTGCTCCACGAGCCCGACGTGCTCATCCTCGACGAGCCGTACACGGGCCTCGATCCCATCCAGATCATCGAGATCCGCAACCTCATCCGGCGATACGGCGAAGAACACACCGTCATCCTCTCCTCGCACATCCTGCAGGAGGTGGAGGCGACCTGCTCACGGATCCTCATCATCAACGAGGGCCGGATCGTGGCCGACGGCGCCGTCTCGGAGCTCCTCGGACACAACGCCCTCCATGTGAAGATCGCCGGTGAGGATCCGGTCATCCGTGACCGCATCAGGGGTCTTGAGGGCGCCGAGGTCATCCACGAGAGCGCCTGGCAGGACAGCGAAGAGCACGGCCTGGAGCTGCGGATCAGACCCGAGGGGGTCGACCGGGAGAAGCTGTCCGCGGCTATCTTCGAGCTGTGCAAGGAAGAAGGCTGGCGCCTTTACTTCCTCGGGCAGGGCAAGGTGACCTTCGAGGATCTGTTCGTCGAATACACCCAGGAGAAGATTCGGGAGGCGAAAAATGGGCGATAAGAAAGTCCGGAAAAAGAAAAACCGTGAAGAGATGCCCGCGGAGGAAACCGCCGGGAACAACACCCCGAGGACCGTGGAGACCAGGGCGAAGACCCCTGCCCCGATGAAGGCGGGGAGCGTCGCAAGGAAGGTGTCCTTCTTCAAGGGGTTCACGACCATCTGGAAGAAGGAGATGAAGGGGTTCTTCTACTCTCCCGTGGCCTACGTGGTGCTCGGGGGCTTCATCCTGCTCACCTCCTGGTTCTTCTTCGAGAACTTCTGGCTCCGCAACCAGGCCTCCGTGCGCTCCCTCTTCGGCAACCTGCCCAAGATGTTCCTCCTGTTCACGCCCCTCATCACCATGCGCATGTGGGCGGAAGAACGCGCCACGGGCACCCAGGACCAGCTCTTCTCCCTGCCCGTGAGCCTCACGACCCTGACCCTGGGCAAGATGGCGGCCTGCCTCAGCCTCATCCTCGTGGCCCTGCTCTTCACCCTGCCCTATCCCATCATGGCCGAGACCTACGGCAACCTGGACTGGGGCCCGGTGTGGGGCGGCTATATCGCGGCCTTCCTGCTGGGAGCGGCCTACATCTCGCTGGGGCTCTTCATCAGCGCCCTGACGAGGACCCAGATCGAGGCGGCCTTCATCACCATCTTCGCCGCCGGTCTGCTCTACTTCCTCGGGGAGCCCGTGGTCACCGATCAGATCAGCGATCCCTCCTGGTACGCCTTCTTCACCAAGATCGGCATGGGGGCCCGCTTCAACTCCATCGCCCGGGGCGTCCTCGACCTGCGGGATCTGGTCTACTACCTGAGCATCACAACCTTCTTCGTTGTCATCAACGTATCCGTCCTGAGGCATAGAAAATGGCTGTAACCAAACAACTGAAGGATAAACTGAATATCTGGCTCTTTGTGCTGCTGGTCGGGGCGAACCTCATCGCCTTCAACGCCCTCCTGGTCAACTGGCGGGGAGCGCGGGTCGATCTCACCCAGTACAAGGAGCACTCCCTGTCACCGTACACGAAGAAGGTCCTGGCCGAGCTGCCGGACCGCGTGGAGATCTCGGCCTTCTTCTCCTCAAACACCCACCGGCTCCTCAAACCCTTCCTGCCCAAGATCCGGGACATCCTCGAGGACTACGTCGCCGAATCCAACGGCCATGTGGGCGTGAACTTCACCTCACCCACCTCGGACAAGGCCATCGCCGCCATCTTCGAGGAATACGGCATCAAGCCCATGCCCGTCCCCCTGGAGTCCAAATACAAGCAGGAGGTCAAGTCCATCTACTTCGACCTGGTCATCAAGTACGGCGACCAGCAGATCAAGTACGGCCTGCAGGAGCTGGTGGACCTCGAAGAGGACAAGGGCCAGATGGTCGTGAAGCTCAAGAACATGGAGACGATCCTCACCAAGGGCATCAAGAAGGCCGTCTCCTCCTTCTCGACCCTGGACTCCGTGCTGGCCAACCTCAGCGGGAACATCGAGATCACCTACGCCAAGGTGCCCAAGGAGTTCGCCAAGCGCTTCCCCGCCGAGACCCTCAAGGAGGTGGCCGAGGCCGAGAAGAAACTGAAGGCCGAGATCGGCAAGTACACCAAGAAGTTCAGCAAGATCGTCAAGTTCAAGGAGATCGAGGGGTCCGAAGAGCACGAGCCCTTCGTCATCACCATCTCCTACGGCCGCAAGGTGGTGGGCTTCCGCCTCTTCTTCGACGCCACCCAGGTCTCCAAGTCCAACGTGGCCGAGAACCTCGAGGCCGCCCTCAAGCGGGTGCTGCCCGGCTTCACCAAGACCGTGGGCATCGTCATGCCCGAGCCTCCCATGGACCCCATGGCCATGCGCATGGGCCGCCGGCCTCCCCCGTCGGAGTTCGCCAAGCTCCAGGGGCTGCTCAGCCAGACCTTCGAGGTACGCAAGGTGGACCTCTCCTCCGGCGAGCCCCCCGTGGACGTGGAGACCCTGGTGCTCTTCCGCCCGGAGAACCTGGACGACAGGGCCCTCTTCGCCATCGACCAGTACATCATGCTGGGCGGCCGGGTGGCCATGTTCCTGGATCCCGGCAAGCTCAACCTGCAGTCCCTTGGCATGAACAAGCTCAAGCTGGACTACGTGAAGAGCGGCCTCGAGGAGATGATCTCCTACTGGGGCGTCGGCATCGAGGACAAGATCCTGTGCGACGAGAAGACCCTGCCCTACCCCCTGCCCCGGGAGATCCAGCCCGGCCTGGTGGTCGTGGACGAGATCCCCTACGAGTATTTCATCCGGTTCGAGAACCCCAGGGGCCACGCCGTCGTGGACTCCCTGCCGGAGCTCGGGCTGCTGTGGCCCGGCGCCCTGGTCCTGCGCAAGACGCAGAAAGCCCTGAAGGTCACGCCCATCCTCACCTCCTCCTCCAAGGCGTGGCTGAGACCCATGGATCTCAAGGCGGGCCTCGACGTCACCCCGCATCCCAAAGGCAAGCAGACCTCGGCTCCCGTGGCCCGGACCTCCTATCCCGTGGCCGTAGCCATCACCGGAAAGTTCACCTCCTTCTTCAAGGACAAGGCCTCCCCCCTGAAGAAGGACGCGGCGGCCAAGGATGACGCAAAGAAGGCCAAGGCCGACGCGACCAAGACCAAGGACGCCAAAAAGCCCTCGAAGAAGCCGCGCGGCGACAAACTGGACGTCTCCACGGACACCAGGGTCCTCATCGTAGCCGACGCCGACTTCGTCTCCGAGGTGGGCGGCAACATCCTTGGGCAGCGGTACAACTTCGCCATCAAGTTCCTCCTCAACGCCATCGAGTGGCTCCAGGCCAACGACGAGGACTTCGTGACCTCGCCCAAGGGCCTGCCCCGTCCCCTCGAAGAGATGAGCGAAGGCAAGAAATCGAGCATCCAGCACATGACCTGGATCGTCTCCATCGCCATCCTGTTCCTGCTCTATCTCGGACTCTATTTCATGAGAAGGAGAATGGCCTCATGAAGATGACCAACATCGTACTCGCAGTGTTACTGGTACTTCAGGGGGTGATCCTCCTGGTCAACCCCTCCTCCCGGCCCCGGTTCACCATCCAGACCGTCAAGATGTACGACATCAAACCGGCGGACATCGCGGAGATCACCGTCGCCGACGGCAAAGGAAAGCGCACGGTCACCCTGTACAAGGACGGCGCCAGGTGGAAGATCCGGCAGGCCTTCGGCTACGAGGCCGACAAGTCCAAGATCGACGAGATCCTGGCTGTCGTCTCGAAACTCCAGCACGCCAAGGAGATCTCCACCAACAAGACCATGTTCGGCTCCTACAACCTCGGTGACGACAACGTGGAGCTCACCCTGGGTCTCAAGGACGCCAAGGGCAAGGTCCTGGCCGATATCCTCGTGGGCAAGGCCGTCATCCGCGGGAACTTCCTGAGGAAGAAGGGTGGAGACACGGTCTACAGCATCCCCGCGTCCATCGCCGGCTCCCTCTTCACCTCGGCGACGGAGTACATGGCCGACACCACCCTCAAGCTCCCCATGGGCAAGGAGCGTGTCACCATCGCCCTCACCTACCTCGCCCAGACCGTGAAGCTCAAGAAGACCACCGAGGGAGGCCCCACCATGGGCCCCGACGGCCAGATGTCCATGAAGGAGGACGTGTGGTCCTTCATGAACGACCAGGACCAGCCGGAACCCACGGCCGACGCCACCGAGATCAAGAACCTCGTCGGTTCCCTCGACAACCTCATGTTCGACGCCGTGGAAGCCGCCAAGGAGGACCCCTCCTTCGGGTTCAGCGCCCCTCACGTGTCCATCACCCTGAGCGACGGCAAGAAGAAGTCCAAGACCCTGATCGTCGGCGCCGAGGTCAAGGGCAGGAAGGGCTTCCGCTACCTCAAGGTCACGGGCTCGGACTTCATCTACGGGATCGACGGCTTCAAGTTCGAGAAGTGGCACAAGACCCGCAAGGACTTCCTCAAGGAGGAGCCCAAAAAACCCGAGTTCGGCGCCGACGGCAAGCTGCCCGTCATGGACCTCCCCAAGGCCGACCTGAACCTCAAGGTCCCCGGGATCGTCGATCCCAAGAAGGCCAAAGACACTGTCGTCTACCCCGCAAAACCCAAGCCCGTCGTCCCGACCCCCGCCCCCAAATAGTCGCGTTTCTTCTCACTCCCTGACGACGACGTCGTCGATGTAGGCCCCGGCATACTGTGCCGAGCCGTCGGAACGTGCCGCAAACCGCAGGTATATGGTGGTTCCGGCGTAGGCCGAGAGGTCGGCCTCCACGTGCTGCCACCCCAGCGTCGATTCGTTGCCACCCCACGCCTGCTGGGTATCTATGAGATTTGTGTAGGGCTTGTCCGTCTCCAGAAGAACAAAGACGACCCCGTCGGTGCTGACCAGGAGATTGACCCCGTCGTACGAACTCCCTTCGGTGTACAGCCACATTTCAAAGGAGAGCACCGGGTTCACGGCGCCGGCAAGATCGATGGAAGGGCTCGTGACCGTGGAAGTCGCCCATTCCATGTAGACAGGGTAGTTGGCTGTGAGCCCCGTGGCGATACACTGGGTGCCGCTGTAGGCGCTCCCCGGTCCGGAGGTGGGGATCCCGCACTCCCAACTCTCCCCGAAAGTCCAGTCCCCGGGGCATGCATCTTCGAAGTCCCACGATAAAAGCATTTCACTCACCTCGAGGGTAAAGGTCTTCTCGGCAAAGAGGGAGGCGTTCCCCGTCTCCTCGGCACGAACGTCCACCTGCACCGTGCCGAGGTCGCCGAGTCCGGGTGTCCCAGAGAGCAGCCCGGAGGTGGCGTCGATGGTCAGCCAGCCATGATTGGACCCGCCGACGATGCTCCAGGACAGCGGCACCGTCGCGTCCGACTCCATCTGGCGGGAGAAGGCGTTGTCGGCATAGGCGTATTCCAGATCGCTGTCCGTGGTGATGTGGATGGGGAGGGTCGACCACTCGGTGACCACCACGTCATCGATATAGACGCCCGCATAGTTCCCGGAGCCGTCGCTGCGAAAAGCGAACCGGAGGCGGACCGTCTGTCCCGCGTAGCTGGTGAGATCCGCTCTGACCATGCGCCAACCGGCGGCACTCATGTGTCCACCCCAGGCGGGCTCGCCCCCCACCGTGAGGGTGTAGGGGAGGTCGGTGTCGAGCAGGGTGAAGGTGGTCCCGCCGTCGATGCTGATCTTCACGTTGGCCCCATCATAGGTGGCACCCTCGGTATCGAACCACACCCAGAAGGTGAGCACGGGCGCCGTCGCGCCGGAGAGGTCGATGGAGGGTGTGTCCATGGTCGCAAAATCCCATCCCTGAAAATCCAGGTAATTGCCGCCGATGACCGTCCCTGCGCAGGCGGGCTCAGAGGGCAGGGACTGCGGTTCGGAAGATTCAGTGGGGGTGCCGCAGGCCCAGCCCCCCATGAGGGTCCAGCCCACGGGAGGGCATCCGAGGTCGAAGGATTCCTCAAGGTAACGGGTACACCCGGGCACGGCTGTGCCCTCGCATGTCCCCTGACTGCACAGATCATCGGACGTGCAGGAGTTTCCGTCGCTGCAGGGGGTGTCGTCGGCTTTGGGATGAGCCACACAGAGGCCCGATGCGTCACACACTCCGTCATTGCACGAGTCGGTTGCCTCATCGCAGGATGCGCCTGGAGGTGCCTGTTCCAAAACGCAGTTACCCGTGGCCGTCTCGCAGACACCCTGTTCACAGCCCACGTCGAGGTGGCTGCAGTCTCTGGGTGTGCCTCCCGAACACGCTCCGGTGTCACAGGTCCGGTCGATGATACAGGGGTCGGAGTAGTCGACACAGGCCAGGCCGTCCTTGTCTGAATCTGGCGTTCCCTCACAATTCCCCGTGGCGGGGTTGCAGGACACCTGATTGCACTGAGCCAGGGGAGAGAAGGTGCAATCCTTGACCGTCCCGACGCACATCCCCGTCTGGCAGCTGGCGTTCGCCTGACACAGGTCCTCAGAGACACAGGGGGTTCCATCGCCGAGGGGCTCGGTCGAACAGGTTCCGGTCTCTGGGTCACACACCCCCTGAACACATACTCCGTCGAGCCCGGAGCAGTCCATTTCTCCCAGTCCGACACACATCCCCGCCATGCAGGCTCCACCGATCTGGCACGGATCCTCCACATCGTCGCACGGTTCTCCCTCGTTGGCGGCCATAAGGTCGCAGTTCCCCGTCGCCTCGTTGCACATGGCCATATGGCATTCATCCGGTGGGGTGATATGGGAGCAGTCCTTGACGGTCCCCGTGCAGACATCGTTCTGACAGGTCTCGTCGGAGACGCACAGATTGCCCGTGGAGCAGGGTGTTCCGTCGGGGCCACAATGCATGCAGGCAGATGTGTCCAATACACAGGAGTCGGACGTGCAGGAGAGCTCTCCCGAGACATACCCCAGCGTGGCACAGGTCAACCCCGCCATATTGGGCCCATCACACTGCTCTCCCAATTCGATCAGACCGTTGCCGCACACAGATTGAGCATTGTTTGTATTATTACCATTGGGAACAACGCACAGATCCGAATGGCATTCGAGCCCCTCGTCGCAGGTTCCATCACCATAGCAGGGGCCACCGACCGATCCTGCGGAGGGGGTGCCGCCGTCATCGTCACAGGCCCAGAACAAAAGACTGATGAGAGAGAGAATGATGGAAATACGCATGTTCCACTCCTTTAGGGATCGAGCCTCACTGCTTTGTGAATTCCCAGTCTACGGGAAGAGAAACCAAGCCGTCAACAAATTTCACGGCTGGCTTCTGTGGAGACGCCCCTTGACACGGTCTGGACGTTGCGTCTATCATTCCTTCATCAAACCGTACATCCGGGAGGCACACATGAAGAACTTCATCCTCTGTATCTGGGCGTTCACCTTGTTCATGGGCTGCGACGACGGGGGGGGGACCATTCCAGCGGGCAGCGAGAAGGGACCCTGCTACTCCAACGGCACCTGCAATCCCGGACTGGTGTGTCTCTCGGACCTCTGCGTGGATATGAGCGTGAACAACACAAACAACACCAGCAACGTGAACAACACAAGCAACACTGGCAACACGAACAACACCAGTTGTGGCAACGATGTGGCCCAGGACGATGAGGAGTGTGACGGCACGGACCTCGCCGAAGAGGACTGCACAACCCTCGGATATACCTCAGGCGCCCTCTCCTGTACGTCGGACTGCAGCTTCGACATCTCCCAATGCACCACCTGTGGCGACAACATCATCCAGGGTGACGAGGAGTGTGATGGAACAGAGCTGGGGTCAGCGTCCTGTATCTCGCAGGGGTTTCATTTCGGAGACCTCCAGTGTGATGCCCAATGCCGCTTCGATCTCTCTGGTTGCGGCCTGTGCACCGAGGAACCGGCGACGATCCTCCCGATTCCCCTGGACATCGTGGTGGTGATGGACCGTTCCGGAAGCATGGGCGGCACCCTGTGGAGTGAGATGACCAGCGGTCTCGAAGAGTTCTTTCAGATGCCGGGTTCAGAGCCCATCTCGGCCGCCCTCACCTTCTTCCCACCTGTGGACGAAAGCGCCGATAGCTGCGTCGCCTCAAGCTACTACCCCTACGACGTCCCCTTCACTTCCCTGGATGACGCCACTCCCCTCATCCAGATACTGGATACGGTGATCCCCACCGGTATAACACCAACCTACGGTGCACTCTTCGGCACCCTGCAGGGTGCCACCGCCCGCAAGGACACCTTCCCCGATCGGACCGTCATCCTCGTCCTCCTGACCGACGGAGATCCCACAGATTGCGACACGAATATCAGCAGCATCGCGTCTCTGGCCGCCAGCGCCTACAACTACAACGGCGTGAAGACCTACACGGTAGCCTTGCCCGGCTCCTCCACATCCACCCTTCAGCAGATCGCCCAGGCAGGTGGAGGGACCTGCACCACCGTCACAAGCAGCGGTGATACCCTCACCACGGCCCTCACCGACATCGCCCGTACCAACACCGGGTGCAGCTTCCTCACCCCTCCCGAAGCGTCGGGAACCCTTGACACCCTCAACCTCTCCATCGAGTACGGCATCGGCGCCGTGGTCGATCTCCCCCGTCGGGACTCCCTGAACGACTGCAGCACCGCTGACGGGTGGTACTTCGACGATCCGGTTACGCCGGGCGAGATACTGCTGTGTCCGTCAACCTGCGAGGAGTATAGGGCCGATCCCGACGCTGTGTTCGGGATGACCACGGGATGCCCCTCCCTGACCCCCTGATCGGCCGTTCATTTCAGGAGGGACTCCTTCTTGTGGCAGCCTTCCTTGTCGCCGTATTCGCAGGCCGACGCGTAGTGCTTACGGGCCTCGTCCAGGTCCTTCACGCGGTAGACCCCGTTCTCGTACATGAGGGCCAGGTTGTAGCAGCCCTTGCCGCTCCCCTTGTTGCAGGCGTCCAAAAAGAGCTCGTAGGCCCGCCGCTCGTCCTTCTTCACTCCCAGGCCGTTGATGTAGACCACGCCGAGGTTCACGCACCCCAGGAGGTTCTTCATGGCGCACGCCTTCTCGAAGAGGGAGAAGGCCGCTCGATCGTCCTTCTCGATGCCGCCAGAGCCGCTCTGGAGCAGAAGGCCCACGTCCACGCAGGCGGCGATGAACCCCTTGTCGCAGGCCCTGCGGTAGTAGGAGAAGGCGGTCTTCAGGTTCTTGGGGACACCGAACCCGAACTGGTAGTGGTACCCCAAAAAGAAGCACCCCTCCCACAGCCGCGCCTCGCAGGACTTCTTGAAGTACTGCACGGCCTTCTCCTGGTTGCGCACCACGCCGAACCCCTCCTTGTGCAGAAGGCCCAGGGCGTGGCACCCCGCCATCATCTTGTTGTCGCATGCGATCTCGAAGGCCTTGATGGCCTTGTCGTACTGCTTGGTTCCCAAAAGCCCCGACATGTACGTGGTCCCCAGATTGAAGCACCCGTCGGGGTAGGTGGGATCGCAGGCCCTGGTGAAATACTCCACGGCCTTGGGACCGTCGGTCTTGAGGCCCAGCCCCTTGCGGTACATGACCCCCAGGACGTTGCACCCCTCGCGGGACCCGATGGAACAGGCCTTCTTGAAATACTTGAAGGCCTTGTACAGGTTCCGCACCTTCGGGCACTGGGAGGTGAGCAGCACACCGCCCTCGGAGAGGCAGTATTTCACGTCGGCGCCCTCGAGACATTTGTCGTCCCTGGATTCTTTTTTGCCACAACCCGCGAGGGGGAAAAGGAGGATCAGGAGTACGGTGAGGGGTCTCATAGGCCCACCATGACGCCTTTTCCCTGTTAACTCAAGCTGAAACGCCAGACACTACGAGACGCGAGGCCAGGCCGCCATCCCTGCTCCCGGCCAAAAATCCGGCTCAGGTCCGTGCCGGCCGACCCACGCCTCCCCCTGCGAGCGTGCCGGAGCGGATTATTTCTCGAGGGCGTCGATGATCCCGTTGAAGGTGGCGGAGGGCCTCATGGCCTGCACCTTGAGATCGAAGTCGGGGAAGTAGTAGCCGTCGATGTCCACGGGCTTGCCCTGGACCTCCAGCAGCTCGGCGACGATGGCCTCCTCGTTCTCGGTGAGCGTCGCGGCCACGGGGGTGAAGATCGCCTTGAGGTCCGCGTCGGTGTCCTGGGCGGCCAGCTCCTGGGCCCAGTACAGGGCGATGTAGAAGTGGGAGCCGCGGTTGTCGATGGTCCCCACCTCGCGCCCCGGAGACTTCTGGAACTCCAGGAGCTTGCCGATGGCGGCGTCCAGGGTCACGGAGAGGACGCGGGCGCGGGGGTTCTTGTCCACAATGGAGAGGTGCTCGAGGGAGACCGTCATGGCCAGGAACTCGCCCAGGGAATCCCAGCGCAGGAAGTTCTCCTCATTGAACTGCTGCACGTGCTTGGGCGCGGAGCCGCCGGCGCCCGTCTCGAAGAGGCCGCCGCCGTTCATGAGGGGGACGATGGAGAGCATCTTGGCGGAGGTCCCCACCTCGAGGATGGGGAAGAGGTCCGTCAGATAGTCACGGAGCACGTTGCCGGTCACGGAGATGGTGTTGAGCCCCTGGACGATGCGCTCCATGGAGTAGGTCGCTGCCTCCACGGGGTTCATGATGTGGATCTCGAGCCCTTGGGTGTCGTGCTCCCCGAGATACTCCCGCACCTTCCTGGTGAGCTCGATGTCGTGGCCGCGGCCGGGATCGAGCCAGAAGACGGCCGGGTTGCCAGAGCGGCGGGCGCGGGTCACGGCGAGCTTCACCCAGTCGCGGATGGGGGCGTCCTTCACCTGGCTCATGCGGAAGATGTCCCCCGCGCCGACCTTCTGGGCCAGGAGCACCTCGCCTGCGCTGGTCACCACGCGGACGGTCCCGGGCTCGCGCACCTGGAAGGTCTTGTCGTGGGAGCCGTACTCCTGGGCCTTGCGGGCCATGAGCCCCACGTTGGACACGGACCCCATGGTCCGGGGATCGAAGGCGCCGTTAGCCTTGCAGAAGTCGATGGTGGCCCGGTAGACACCCGCGTAGCAGCGGTCCGGGATGGTGGCCTTGGTGTCCTGGAGCTTGCCGGCCTTGTTCCACATCCGCCCGGAGTTGCGGATCATGGCGGGCATGGAGGCGTCGATGATGACATCGGAGGGCACGTGGAGGTTGGTGATGCCCCGGTCGGAGTTCACCATGGCCAGATCGGGACGCCCGGCGTAGACGGCGTCGAGGGCGGCCTCGACCTCGGCCTGCATGGGGTGACCCTGGATCTTCGCGTAGACGTCACCCAGCCCGTTGTT